>NZ_MWQG01000002.1:0-201805 GCF_002210365.1 Fibrobacter sp. UWH1 | reverse complement strand
CCATCTCGAAAAGAGCCTTTGCGTTGACCGGTTTTGAAAAGACGTACTTCAGGAACCCGTCATGTTTTCTTTTGTTCATGTATTTTTTCGGTTGTTGCGCACACCTTTGCGGGAAGGCAAAATCGCCACCAATCCTATACACGCTTTTTTGCGGGGAATGGATCCCGATTTTTTGAAAAATGATTGTAAAATTTTTTAGCACGAACAAAGAAGCGCTGTCATCCCGGCCTTTGCGATTGTCATCCGCGTGAAACGGTGCTTTGCATTTTGCGGAAGCGCTGTCATCTGCGTGAAACGGTGCTTTGCAATTTGTCGGCTACTTTTACGCATTTTACAGGAGGCTTTCGCAAGGTCACCGAGCCTGCCGAGGTGCCCTTCGACACCTCCCCAAAGAGGATAACTCAACTAGGCCACTGATGTGGCGAGTTTCGTATAGCTCAGGGATATGGGAATGCCGACTCAGAGACATCGCTTACGCGGTGAAGGCTCTGGTTCGGGAATGTCGATGCCGAAACAAGTTCGGCATGACGTACGAAAAAAAAAGACCCCGGGTGGATCCGGGGTGACTGTGGAGGCTATTTGTAAATAAATTAAGCCTTTTTATCCATTTCAGGATTGTAGAGGCAGCCGAATTCGCCATCGTATTCAGTGGCTTCGGGGCCACCATCGGTGCCACCGGACTCCATGAGAACGGTCTCGATTTTCATTTCTACAACATCCATCTTGGGAGCGACATACTCTTTCTTAAATATTTTTTGACACCTTACTTGATGATGACCTTCTGACCGTTGTTGTAGTAGGTTCCCTTGACGGTGGGCTTCTTGTTCAGTTTGCGGCCCTTGAGATCAAACCAGAGGTTCTTATCGGAAGAAATTTCACCGGTGCGGGTGTTCATCTGAGCGATGGCGGTGACATTACCATCTTTGTCAAGGAACTCAACTTCAATTTCAGATGGAAGACTTTCATCAGAAATTGAGGCTACAGAAGCCATTCCCTCCGGGGCAGGCTTGCCTTCAGAAGCTTTAAACAAGGTATCATTCTTATTATAAACCAAATAAGCACGAAGAGGAGGAACACTTGCACCACTCCCCGCTTTTACAAATTTTCCAGCTTCTATTGACGTTGTTTCACTTATTTTTTTTGCATAGCCAGAAAAACCATACACTCCGACCTTAGATACATCATCAAAGACAATTTCCTGATACGTGCCCTTCATTTTCCAAGAGCCTTTAAGTGATTCAGCTTTTACTCTAACAGTTTTGATCGAATCCGCAGCCTGAATGGTGTATTTACAGGAAGAGTTATCGGAGCTAGTTTTAAAACTAACCTTATTCCCAAATTGAATGATATAAGGAACATTCGCTTCTATTGATGATGTTTCCACTACAGAAAGAATCCATGAACCGCTAAATTTACGAACCTGTTCAAAAGCGAAAACTTTTCCGTCGTTGCATCCTTCAGGAACTGAGAACGGGAATACAACGCTTTTTCGATTAGCCTTATCTTCATCAGTTCTTTGATAAACAACCTTATCAACTGTAACAGCTCCATTTTTTTCAAACTTGCGTTTATAGAGCAATGTTGGATTATTATCATTGAGCTGTACAGTCGCCGAAGCTCCCGCATCAGCATAAATCGTAGCCACACACAAGCCATTATCTGTAGAATAAACAATTGGGCCGTTGCTACCGGACGGGCAACCTGTTGTTTCAGCATTTACGAAGCATGCCATGGCAGCAATAAAAGTCAGAGCAAATATTTTTTTCATTCTATATCCCCTGAAATAAGCATTTTTGGGGAAAATTTAGCAAGATTTGCTAATTTTTTATTTCTTTTCGCGGATGCGCTTGTACAGGCTTTCGGCCTTTTCAGTATCGCCTTCGTTAGAGAACACATGGCCCACGTTTTCGGCACCGATGCGTCCCTGGGAATTGCCTGCAAGCCAAGCCTTCATATAGCATTCGAAGGCTTCGTCGTAGCGTTTCTGATTGAAGTAAATCTGGCCTAGATCAAGATTCAAATCGGCGACGCCTTTCTTATGGCGCAAACCTTCTTCCAAGGTAAAGATGGCCATCCAGGGGGATTCCTGCTTCACGTACATCTGAGCCAGGTAACGGCGGGCAGAAACATTTTCCGGATCCATCAGCAGTCCGTTTTCCATTTCGTTCAAGGACTTCTTGGTGGAATCCATGCTACGATAGTAGTAAGCCATGGTAAAGTGGACATCTGCGCCAGCGGTGGCGGTCATCTGTAAGGCATTCTGCAAAGTCTTGATAGCGTATTCATAATCGCCTAACTTTTCATAGACTTCGGCCAAGCCATACCAGGCATCCATACGATCCGGATTCAGCTGGAGAGCCCGTTCAAAATTTTTCTGGGCAAGAGTCCAATCGCGGCCCTTCAAATAACATTCAGCCAAGGCAAAATGGACATGGTCCGATTCTACACCCAGTTCCACTGCGCGGTTATAGGCAGCAATGGCCTCTCCCGCATCCCCAGCCAGGTAATAGATGTCGCCCATGAGCATCCAGGCTTTCTCGAAATTGGGCAGCAGTTCCACAGTACGGCGGTAAGCCACCAAGGCCACTTCCTTGCGCCCCAGCTGAACAAGTGCGTTACCCAAATTGAACCAGGCAAAAGGTTCGTACTTGCCATCATCAATGGCTGCACGATACAGTGGAACAGATTCCTTGTACTTGCCCTGGTCGTAAAGTTCGTTTGCCTTGAAAAAGTAATCGTCGGCAGCAAATGCCGTTGAAGAAAGCAAGAAAAGAATGCAGACAAAGAACGAAAGCACTAGATTCTTTGACTCAGAATGACACACTCTAGTTAACAAAGCGGAACTCCTTTGTAGCCTTCTGGGCCACGGGATATCCGCCTAACTGAGCGGGACTGAACTTCCACTGACGAACAGCATTCAAGGCTTCCACATCAAAGCCATAACCTGCAGGTTCCTGGGTCAACACCTGAGCCTGAGCCACATCGCCGTAAACGTCAATCACAATCAAGACCTTCACGTAACCCGAAACACCCATGCGCTTGGCCTTTGCAGGGAACTTAGGCTGCACTTCACGCAATACACCGGCCTGTTCGTCCACTTCGCCAGCTTCATAAACAACATTTTCCATGCCGCCAGTACCAACGGCAACACCATCGCCTGCAGCACCACGAGCCAGGGACAAATCCATAGAGAAGTTCTGACTGCGGGCCATTCCCATATTGGAAGAGATCTTGAAGGGGTTGGGATTCACAACAGTACGTAAAACCTTTTTCTGAACTTCGGGCTTCTTTTCGCTAACAAGGACTTCCACCTCGGTAACGGCTTCCAGTTCCTTTTCGGCCTTAACGCCCTTATCGAAGAACAATGCGTTGATCACAGGAACAGCCAAGAAGAACACCGCACTCACCACAAAGGAAAGCACGAATGCCGCCGGAAAGCGGAAATACTTGACCATAAAATCTGTGAACGAAAAGTTCTTCATATAAATTCTACTTTTAGACTCAAAATTGTTAGATTCTTCGACTCCACTTCGTTTCGCTCAGAATGACACACTCAATCATGTCTCATAATTCATATCTAAGCTTCCAGATTCTTCGTTTCGCTCAGAATGACACCTCTCTCGCAGCCCCCTTCACTATTCACTGTTCACTGTTAATTGCCAATCGCTCACTCTTCCTTATTTGCTGAAATGGAGACTTTGCGGACCTTGGCAATATTACATTCATCCAAAATATCCACCACCACGCCATTGGGTGCGTCACGGTCGCTAACGATAATCACCGGACGATCCGGAGCCTCGGCCATCATCTGACGGAGCACGGTCTGCAGGGTAGAAAGATTCACCTGGGTTTCGTTAATGTGAATGGTTCCCTGGCGGGTAACGCCCACAAGAATACTTTCCTTGGCAAGATCCTTGGCGGAACTGGCCTTGGGCTTGGTAACGTCCACACCGGTTTCGCGGGTAAAAGTGGAAGTCACAATAAAGAAGATCAACAAGATGAACACCATGTCCAGCATGGGAGAGACATCGATGCCGCCAGCGTCGCGATTACGTTTACGAATAAAACTCATTTTTATACCTCACTGGATTCTTCGCTACGCTCAGAATGACTCTCTGAAGGGGACACAGGCTGGCTCTCTGAAGAGGAGTCAGGATGACACACTAAAGAAGCATCAAGACCACGTTCGGAATCAAACACATAAGCTTCAAATTTCAGGGCTTCGCTCCAGGCTTCATCTTCCACTTTTTCTACTCGGCTTGCCAAGTAGTTGTAGGCAAGCATCAGGGGGAAAGCCACCAGGAGCCCGGCCTGGGTCGTAAGCAGGGCTTCGGAAATGCCGTCAGCCAGAAGCACCGGATTTCCAAAACCAAAAAGCTGGATGGTTTCAAAAGTATGGACCATGCCACTAACTGTACCCAACAGGCCAAGCATAGGCGCAATAGCGGCGCAGGTAGAAATGGTCTTCAAAGACTTCGCCAAGTTCAGCGAAATGCGATGGCGAGTAGCTTCCATAGCATTACGTACCGCCACAGGACCTTCATGATGATGGTTGCGTACGTCTTCGGCCAAGGCCAAAAAGTAACCGTAGGGGCGCTTGCGGAGTTTCGCAAAGGCGGCGTCCACCCCCTTCTTCTTCAGCAACCGCCAGAAAGAAGACTGGGACTTTCCGCGGAGCATAAAATAGTAGCCATAGCGTTCCAGCATCAGAAACCAGCCAAACCATCCCAGCACAAAAATCGGTGCCAGGACCCAGCCCCCTCTAAAGAGGATGCCGAAAGCCGCTTCCAAGACGGAATTCTGATCTACGCCTGCAATCACTATGGGATCCATAACAACCGCGAATTACTTTTCTTTAATCCAAAGGGCATTCAATACAGCCAAGCCAGCCTTTTCCATACGACCACGAAGAGCGTCGGCACGGTTAGCCAGGAAGGTATGCAGAAGCTGCAGCGGAATAGCCACAATAAGGCCAGCTTCCGTCGTCACAAGGGCAATGGAAATACCGCCAGCCAAAAGCTTGGGGTCGGAAGTGCCATGCATGGTAATGACATCAAACAATTCGATCATACCCATCACGGTACCCAACAAACCAAGGAGCGGAGCCGTCGCCGCAAACACGGAAACCCAGGTAAGTCCAGATTCAATCTTGGGAACGTCTGCGGAGAATACGCCTTCCAAGGCCTTTTCTGCTGCAGCGCGGCCACCATATTCCTTGTTAAGAACGGTTTTCAGTACCTTTCCGACTTCCCCATGGGCCTTCTTTACATGTTTGCGGGCCCCTTCGATGTCTCCCTTATCCAAAGCTTTCAAGGTTCGGCGAACGCCAAGACCGCCAAAGCCAAAGATCAAGAGCCACAGCAGGCGCCAGGCCACAATCAACAGACCCAGACCGAAGATGGCCACGATGGGGTACATCAAAATGCCACCGTTCTTGAAGAAAGTCTTCAGTTCATCCTTCCAGGTGGTTTCCTGGTGGTTAGCCAGTTCACTGCTCAGTTCTGTACTCAGGAGCACGTCCACCGGCACCATAACATGGGCGGAATCCTTGTAACTGCCAAAAGCAGTTGTAACTTGAGTCTTTGTTTCGGGAGTCAGATTTTCTTGCCAGCTGAAGGAGCGTTTCTTTTCGCCAGCCACAGGGAGCATCAAGGCAGAGGCGCTATTGCCGGCGGAATCCATGACCGCAGTAGACTTCTGCATGGCAAACAAGCCACCCAGACGCATGCGGTAACCCTGGGCCACAGCGGTACCGAACACCAATTCGGCCTGTTCCACCTGCACTTCGCGGGTAAAGGCCATCTCGTTCTTGGCCACATTCAAGATAGACTTGGCAATACGGAGAGGATCATCGCGATACAGACCCATTTCCTTCTTCACCTTATTCTGGACTTCTACGCGTTCAGCAATCTTGAAGGGAATTCCCTGTTCCTGGAACTTAGCCAACGTCTCAAGACGTTCGGGACCAGCAGCCAGAGAAAGGTATTCGGCGCGGGCCTTTTCAGCCTGGAGCTTTACCTGAGCCAAGTCTTCACGGGCAACGCGGACATCTTCGAAAAGACGGGCGCGTTCGCTCATGAGAGCGTCAACCTTTTCCTTGTTTTCCTGATACTTCTCGTTAAAAAGTTCACGTTCCTGATTGGCGGTTTCGCGGTCCTTCCAACGGGCGGCCACGGCCATGTCGCGTTTCTTGCGGGCTTCTTCCAAGTCAGCCTTGGCGCTGTTCAGTTCAGCACGCTGCTTTACAGCATCAATGGATTCTCCGCCCTTCTGAGCCATTGCGGGAGCGGCACAGAGAACAGCGGCAACAGCCACAGGGGCAATCAACTTACGAAGGTTAAAGAACTTCATTACTTAGCCTCCGCGGGAATAAATACAGGGATTGTAACCAGACGGGGAGCAGTCTTGCCCTCGGCCACCTTCATCACGTCCTTCAGGACGGTACGCATGGCCAGGTCGTCAGAAACATTCTTCCACTTATAGGCACCCTTATCGGTGCGGGTCAACCAAAGAACGTCGTTACCGTCGTTGCTCACAAAGATGGCGGCCACGGCACCATAACGCATGAACTTGCCGGCAACGTTGCGTGCATCCACCTGCAGGAATCCGTTCCACACTTCGGTGGTGTACCCAAGGCGGATTCGGTCATAGAAAACTTCCAAGGTGCGGTTGAGGCCATCGTCAGCCTCGATCAGGCTCTTATGAAGCTGATTGGCGATTTCCTTAATGCTGGTGACCGTTTCCTCGTTGCGGTACGGGAAATCGGACTCAAACACGGGAACCAGTGAATCGATAACCTTAGCCAGGGATTCATTGTATTTGGCCTTGCGGTTTTCAAAGTACTTGATGGTACCGGCGGTCTTCTGGCGTGCTTCAGCCAAATTCTTGATTTCGGCCTTGAGGGAATCGATTTCGGCCTTCAGGGTCTTATTCTGGGTAGCAAGAGCCTGAACTTTCTTGCGACCAACTTCCACAAATTCGGCGTGGCGCTTCTTTTCGGCATCGTGCATGGATTTTTCGCGGGCAGTTTCGGCTTCCACCGCCTTAATCTGACGACGGACGCTTTCAACCGTTTCTTGGGCACCGGCAAAAACGCCAGTCAAGCACAAGCATAGACACAACTTGGTCAGTAAAGAGAACTTCATAACCTAAAAATACAAAGAACCATTGCGTAAAATGCAGAAATTCTCAAAAAAAACGGAATTATAAGCAATTAAGAACAAACTTCACCCCGATAGGCAGAAAATCAGGCGGTCTACTCCCCTAAACGCAAAAAAATCCGCAGAAAAACTGCGGATTTTTTCGAATTTTTGACTATTCCAGGGGAATTCTCCCCTCAAATCTTACTTGCCCTTGGAATCCTTGAAGTACTGCGGAGTATTCTTGGCGCCAGCCTTCTTCAGAGCCTTGATCAGACGGGTGTAACCTTCGTTGGTTGCCCAGTCCAGAACAGAGTAGCCCTGACCGCACTTGGCGTTCACGTCAACACCCTTACCAATGAGGAACATCATAGCGTCATACTGACCGTTCTTGACAGTCCAGTGGATGGGCATATAACCATCGGCGCTACGGGTTTCCAGGGAAGCACCGGCGTTGGCGAGGATTTCCAGCATGTCGACCTTACCAGCCTTAGCGGCCAGGAGAACTGCGGTACCCAGAGTCTGGGGATCAGCGCCTTCGGCCTTCAGCTGAGTGAGGAGGCGGGAAACAACTTCCTTGTTGCCCATCATGACAGCGTTGTCGATAACAGCTTCGCCGTTACCGTTGCGGACGTCAGCCTTTGCACCATGGGCAAAGAGGTAGTCCAGAACAACCATGTTACCCTTGTTGGCAGCGATAGCAACAGCGTTGTTGCCGTTGTCGGCGGGCTGGTCGATTTCGAAAGATGCCTGGAGGAACAAGGTCATCTTAGCGGTATCGCCATTAACAGCGAAGGAGACAAACTGGTTCGGGGTAAAGGCAATCTGCTGCTTAGTCAGATACTTACGGACGGAAGCCGGATCGTTAGGATCCATCTTATCGTCACAAGCCGTCAAAGAAAACATCAAACTGGCAGCGCAAAGGGCACCCAAAATCTTCTTGTTCATAATATTACAGCTCCAAATAGAGGTTTTTGCTTTTTATGACCGAAAAAATACACTTTTTTCACAAATAATTCACGAAAAATTTCAATTTACACGAAAAAAATTAATTTTTGTTTCATGTTTAGAAAGATTATAACGTTGAGCCTTTGTTCCCTTACCCTTGCCTTTGCCGACCGAATCGTCATTGATAATTCCATGGCGGCGGCTGAAAGGAGCGATATCCATGAATATGAAGACCGAGGATCATTCGGCCCTTACATTGAATTCAGCAACGTCAGCATGGGCAACGTGGATTACACCTACAAAGTCCACAACCAGAAATACAATATTTCAGTAGACAATTCATACATATACGGAGCTTCAGGAACCCTCCCCATTACCGGATGGTTCGACATCTACGTCATGGCAGGATACCAGTTCCTTGGCGTCAGCCACCACCCTGCAAACAGGGACAAGGTTATGAAGGATTTCGAGGCACTTTACGAAGACTATTTCGGAGACTCCCCCATCAGCAAGTCCGACATCGACGGCAGACATCAGATCCACACAGCCCTCTTCCAGTTGGGATTTGACCTGGCCTACCCTCTTATCGCAAGCTACAATTACCAGTTCATGTTCAAGCCCTATCTATTTGGAGCAGGTATATTCGGTAAGACCTTCTTCTCTGACAATACCCAGTTCCTGTCTCCGGTACTCTACGGCTACGCCTATGGCGCCGGCCTCCGAATCGCATGGCATGGGGCCTACATCTCTACCGGTCTCAAGAACAGCTACGAAACATTCCACACTAACTTCGAAAGAAAGACTTCCAAAGACAAGAGCGGTGACGAATTCAAGCTGGAATTGAATTCAAACTTCCAGCCGTTCCTCAGTTTTGGCATTACCCTATTCTAATTTTTTGGGGTAGTCAGACAGAAAAGGCGCCTGGTTCAAACCAGACGCCTTTTTCTAAACGCTAACTTTAAAAATTAGCCGTTATGATGTTCATCGTGATGCTTGCAGCCGCAACCGCCCTTGCCATCACAGTTTTCCTTGTGGCCTTCGCCGTGGCATTCGCAGTCAGGATCTTCGCCATGGCAGCAGTTTTCACCCTTACCGCAATGGCACTGATGCGGTTCAAAAGGCTTCAGTTCTTCTTCGGTAGCTTCGCGGACTTCGACCACTTCGATAGCGAAGTTCAGGTTCTTGCCGGCCAGTTCGTGGTTAGCATCGATAACAGCCTTGTCGCCATTGACGGACTTGACGCGAATGGGCATGGGACCTGCCGGAGTCTGGGCATAGAACTGCATACCGGCTTCAACCTTGTCGACACCCTGGAAAACGCTAACGGGAACTTCCTGAGTCATACGTTCGTCGTATTCGCCGTAACCTTCGGAGGGGATCACCTTGACGTCGAACTTGTCGCCAACTTCATGACCGACCATGGCCTTTTCGAGACCAACAACGATCATATGGGCACCCTGGATGTACTGCAGCGGGTCGCGGCCAGCGGAAGAGTCAATCACCTGACCTTCGTCAGAAGTAAGAGTGTAGTGCATCAGGACAACGGTCTTGTCAGCAATCTTCATAAAAATCCTTTATTTAATCGAGCTGCATTCTCGCAAGCCCGTCTTGTTCTAGTACGTTTGGCCTAATATAGAAAATTTTTAGGGTTCAGTCTTCATCAAGACCGGAACAAGCCGAATCAGGGCGGAACTTCCATTCTTCTGCGTCTGGGTCGGCGGAAGCTTGCTTCCGTACCCCTTATAGGTTAGACGGTCTTCACTGATACCCTTCATCTCAAGGAAATTGAATATGGAACGGGCTCGAGCTTCGGACAGTTCCTGGGCACGGTCAGGGCTAACATCGCTGGCACTGCACTGGATTTCTAGCATCATGGGATGCTTGCGCATTGCGGCAATCACATCGCTCAGGGCTGTGTAGCTAGAGTGGACCAACGTCGTGTCCCCATGTTTGAACTTGATCCTCTGAGCCATGGAATTGAAGTTCAAGCGGGCATTCATGGGACAGCCTTCAATATCCACCACCACCTTGGCAAGAGTTCCCGGGCAATAGTCCATCCAGTCGGGGATGCCGTCATGGTCTGAATCGATGGCACAACCCAGCGAATCTACAGGTGCACCAGCCGGAGTTCTCGGGCACTTGTCTTCTTCGTCAAAGACGCCATCGTCATCGGAATCCACGCGGCAGCCATCGCTATTGACAGCCACACCTTCCTGAGTATCGGGGCATAAATCTCTCGTATCGGGAACACCATCCTTATCAGCATCATTGGGGCAGCCGAACTGGTCTACAATTTCACCCGACAGGGAATTAGGGCAGCGGTCATATCCATCGGGCACGCCATCCTGATCAAAATCCAAGGGGCAACCCATCAAGTCAATCGAAACATCGGAGGGTGTGTCAGGGCATTTATCAACGTCATTGGGAATGCCGTCATGGTCCTGATCCAAAGGACAACCTGTACTGTCTACAGGATCACCGGGAATGGTATTAGGGCATTTATCGTTGTTATCATCGATTCCATCGCCATCGGTATCCAGCATACATCCTGTGGAATCCACAGCAAATCCCTTTTTCGTGCCAAGGCATTTATCCAAGTAGTCCGGCACTCCGTCGTGGTCAAAGTCCAGAGGGCAACCGTCTCGACCGACGATTACACCGAGAGGCGTTCCAGGGCACATATCCACGATGTTCAGCACACCATCACGGTCTTCATCCACAGGGCAACCACGAGCGTTCACAACCTGATTACGGCCTGTATTAGGGCACAGGTCCTTACGGTCTATGACCCCGTCACCATCGTCATCATGCCAGCTAAAATCAAAAGTCTTGCTCAAGGTTATGCCCATTGAAACCGTAGGGCTACCCGATATGGTAAAGTCTATATCCGAAGAAGAATTTTCAAGATGAACTGGCAATCCATTATCAAGATCGTCGGAACGGAAGTAATTGAGGCCTACGTCGGCGAATACTGTCAGGAAGGCGTCATGAGGCAAATGCAACTTGAGGGCAGGAGTAAAGCGGAACGGACTGTTCAGCACACTGCGATGCACATGGGAAGAACGTATGGGGCTCTCGCCGGACATTTCCAAAATCAAGGTTAGCATTTTTTCCGGGAAAATATTGAAACCGCCGCCCCACAGGACAAACGTTTCGTCAGCACCCACTTCTTTTAAAAGAGCGGCATAGCTGTTAAAGGTAACAAACTCTCCACCGACAATCGTCAAGTAGGCATTCGCCCCCACAACCCAGTTGCCCGCCGTATACGCATAAGACGAACCGTCACGTTCTATATACCACCGATGTCTCGGTCTAAAGCCTTTATTTTCAATACCGGTAGGCGCGATGATTTCACTCCCTAGGCCAAGATAAATCCAGTCAGATAAAGGGAACGAAATTTTGCCAGCAACCTGAATGTCACCCAGTCCAAGTCCATTAAAATCATCACCGGGAATGTCCCCGTCGTAGTGGAACGGTACAGAAAAGGACAAATCCAGATTATCCAGGACACCAAACGACACAAACAAATTCTCGTCGTTTGACGGAGTATTCCTGCCAAGGTCAACCTGTTTACCGTCTGCGGTATAGTACCCTTCCATGCTGGCAGTTTCACCATTGCTGACCATTTCAAAACTGCCTGAGACAAAAAGGTATCCCTGGCCAAGTGTCATGGCAGAAGGGGCGTGCAGACCGCTTTCAGACTGGGCCAAGCCAATCTGAGCCAGTGCACAGGACACGCAAACTGCAATGAGGAGCAGGAGTTTTCTCATAAGACCCCTAGAAGTTAAAAATTTTTGGAAACGCTCACGAGGCCTCCTTTTTAAATGAGTATATTTCTCCCCGAAATGAACGATACTCAAAAACAAAACGAAGAACAGATTGAAAGTGAAGAACGGAATGTCTACCCTTCCTGGCACCGCAAATCACAAAAAGCCTATTTTGTAAATAAAATTATCATCATCCTCCAAATCATAGCCGCCTTTGTCATGGCAGGCGTCATCTGGTTCGGAGTTGACCGTGTACTTCGTTAAGCAAGATGAAAAAATTTTTTCGCCATAAGATTTCTTTAGCAAGCACACTTTCTGCATTGGCAGTCCTTACCCTCACAGGCTGCGCCTCTAAGCCCGCACCGGCAACTCCTATAGTGGAACCGACTCCGCAAACGACGGCAGATACCACGAATGATTCCTATACGGAACAGGCTCTCAAGGAAAAAGTTTCCGACGCTATCGCCTCGAGGCCTTCATGGACGTACTACCAGTACGCATTGCAGGCTATGGAAAATCAGGAGTGGCTTTTGGCAAGACATTACCTGGACGAATCCCTTAGGCAGCTCGTTTCTGAAAAGTACGATTCCACCTACAAGAATATTTCGTTCCAGGAAGACTCCCTCTATAGAGCCACCATGCCACAGCGCATCGTCTCGGCACTTGATGAAGTGTACCCCAACGTTGCCGAAATGGGAGAAAGCGCCGAAAATTTCGTAAGGAACGAAGTTTCAATTGAAGGCATTGACGATCTTGACGAAAACCAGGCCGACAGCGCCGCTCTGCAAGTCATTGAAAGTTTTTTGGATACCGTTGACCTAAAACAGTTCTCCCTGCCGGTGGAATTCAACGACCGCGTCATGCAGGAAATCTACTACATGACCAACCAGGCCCGGTCCTTCATGTCCGGCTCCCTGAACAGAAAGACCGCCTACGATTCCCTGATCTACGCCCAGCTGGATGCAGCCCAAATGCCGCGGGACTTGATCTACCTTTCCCTGGTGGAATCTGGATTCAAGGTTAAAGCCTACAGCCGCGCCAAGGCATCTGGCATGTGGCAGTTCATTCCCGAAACCGGCAAGCGCTATGGTCTTGAAGTAGACTACTGGGTAGACATGCGCCGCAACCCGGAAAAGGCGACAAAGGCGGCCCTCAAATATCTTAAGCGACTGCACGATGAATTCGGCGACTGGCTGTTGGCCATGGCCGCCTACAACTGCGGTGAAGGCCGTGTCCGCAGACTGGTCAAGGAAATGAAGGCAGACTCCACTAGAGATTCCAGCCTTGCCGTCACTTACTGGGAGTTGGACCTTCCCAAGGAAACCATGCGCTATGTTCCCCGTATTCTTGCAGCCATGGTGGTCGGTCACTTCCCCGAACAGTACGATATGATTGTGGAACCGCAACGTCAGCCGGACTTTGATACGGTAACCGTTTTCGATTCATTCCCTCTCGAAGAAGTTGCAAACCTTCTGAAGGTCAAGGAAGACACCCTCCGCAGCCTTAACATGGAACTGGTAAAATGGTGCACGCCCCCCAACAAGGACTCCTACCTGTTGCGTCTGCCTGTCGGTACAAGAGCGGCCTTCGTTGACGGCTATGACAAGATGGAGAAAAACAACTTCTCCAGCTGGCACCACCACAAGGTTAAGCGAGGCGAGAATCTGGGTTCTATCGCCAGGATGTACGGCATCAAGGTTTCAGAACTGCAGCAAGCCAACGACATGAAGAACACCCGCATCAGGGCGGGACAGTCCTTGCTCATTCCCATCAGGATTACGCCGAAGCCCAAGTCGGCCTCTTCTGCCAGAAAGAAGCCTGAAAAAGTCCGCACTTACGTGGTCCAGCCCGGCGACAATCTGGCCTCGATCGCCCGCAAGTTCGGAACCTCCCAGGAAAACCTCCGCGCCTGGAATTCCATGGACGCCGCCTCTTTCGTAAATGCAGGCGACACTGTTTTCGTTTCGAAGCCCGAATTGAAACCGACCGCCGCAGTTGCCACCACTCCTGTTGAACGTCCGAAGCTGGCCAAGGGTGAAAAGTACGTGGCAAAGTCGGGAGACACCTATGCCGCCATCGCCAAGTCCTACGAAGTTCCCGTGCTTTTGCTTCTGCAGGCCAACAACGGATTCAAGAAGCGTCTTGCCGTCGGCGATTCCATCGTGATTCCCGAATTCAAGCACACGCCTTCCAAACCGGCAAAGCAGGCCAAGAGCGCCGAATACAAGAGCGAACGAAAGTCTAATTCCGCAGAAAAGCTGACAGTCTATACAGTCAGACCTGGGGATAACCTTACCGCCATTTCCAGAAAGTTCTCGACCACGGTACAAAGAATCCAGGAACTCAACGACATGGGCGCCAACACGGTTATCGACGTGGGACAAAAGCTTAAGGTTCCTGCGGCACCCAAAAAAGAAATGCAGCCATCCGAAGAAGACGACCGCATTCATGAAGTTCAGAAAGGCGAAAGCCTTTGGGACATCGCCCGCCAGTACAAGGTTACCATCGAAGATATCGTCAAATGGAATAACCTCAACGACACCAAGGTACGTGCAGGCGACCGCTTAAAAATCAAGCGCTAGATTACTCATACTGAGGCATGGTCCATACAGTCGGCATGGACGGTTCTTCAGTATTGGAGTGATCCAAGTTGAAGCCCTTCTTGGCATCGAAACCGCTAACGACACCCTTAATGCCAGTCAGGCATTTTTCAGGTTCGCTGCAAGCGGTATTCTTGATCAGAAGCACATTGCCATAAACATCCCAGACACCGGAATTGTTAAGAACGGTGGTGTTGCCCTTCTTGGAGTCGACACTGTACTTGCCGGAATCCTTCAACGTCAAGGTCCAGTCATAACCGTCCTTGTCGGCAACCCATTCGCCAGCAATCTTCTCGTGATCAATAGCTTCATACTTGTTGCTGGAAGACTTACAAGTCTGCTGACCACCAGTGGCGTCATCCATAGTATAGTCGGTACCCACAGTCATGGTCACCAGCGGCAAATAGGAATCCTTTTCGATAAAGGTCGGAAGCATCAACAACTTGCTGCGCTGGATATCATAGTAACCAGCTTCCCATTCATCACCGGATTCAGCAACGTAGCGGCCTTCGTAGAAGGAATACTTAACAGTTGACTTTTCCTGTTTGCATTCCAAGGTCAAGCCATTCAACTTGCTACCATCGGAAATCACGTTTTCAGAAATTTTAACCTTAGCCGTTTTCAGGTCGGCATACTTGCTACCGTTCAGGGAATACTGAAGCCGGTCTTCGCTGTTCACGATGAGCTTAATAGTAGCACCCTTCTTGAACAATTTCTGCAGGGAATCGGCAACGGCGAAATCAGCACCCAGGAAGCTGCCGTTCTTGCCTTCTTCAGAAAATTCCAGGACACCGTCCTTGAAATCAGAGCGGAAAGCCACCCATGCGGTATCGGGAATCCACAAGGAGAACACACCCAGCTTGGAGCCTGTAGCCAAGTAAAGATCTGTACCAAACAGGGGAAGAGAATAA
Source organism: Fibrobacter sp. UWH1 (assembly GCF_002210365.1). Lineage (NCBI taxonomy): Bacteria > Pseudomonadati > Fibrobacterota > Fibrobacteria > Fibrobacterales > Fibrobacteraceae > Fibrobacter > Fibrobacter sp. UWH1. Next base: position 186,440 of record NZ_MWQG01000002.1, on the reverse strand, counting down.
TTCTTTTCCAGGTCTTCCAGAGTGGCAACACGTGCGCCCCTAGGCAGGTCACCCTTTTCCTCCTTTGCGGAAGAGGAGGATTCTTCTGCTACAGAGGAGGAAGATTCTTCGACGCTGCTGGAGGAATCTTCTTCACGTTCAACATTGGAAGAGCTGCTATCACCGCCACAGGCAGTAAAGGCAAGAGACATGGCTGCTGCGGCAGCAAAGACGGATAATTTCTTCATTGAAAAACCTCAATTTTCTTTTCAACAAAGAATATAAACTAAAAATTTACATTATGCAAAGGGGTTTCCCGGATTATACCCCAAATCGCGGCGTGCGGAGTCAATTTCGGGAACAGCATCATAAAGAAAGCCAGCCAGAGCCTGTTCTGCCGTTACGGGACGGCCCCCAATCCAGCTTTTCAGTACAGCCACCCTTCGGGCAATCCACCAGGGAATGGGAATCATCAAATGTCGCTTGCCAGCGGCAGCCAATATTTTTTTAGCCATTTGAGCCATGGATATGGGAGTGGAGCCAGCCAAAGCGTAAGTCTTGCCACGAGTATATTCCGAAAGACCAGCCGCCACGATACCCTTTACAAGGTCAACGCTCCGGACCGGACGCTTCAAGGACTTTCCGCCCCCCGGTAAAAAATAAACAGGGAAACGTTTTACATAGGCGGCAAACATATTGTATTCAATTCCGCCACCATCTCCGATTACAAGGGTAGGACGCACAATGGTCCAACGCAAGCCGTGTTCCCCTGCGGCCTTTACATAGGACTCCCCTTTTAATTTACTTTGTCCGTAAGCAGTCAGTATAGGATAAGTAACGGATATACTGGAAACATACAGAAAACGTTTAACCTTTGCTTCAAGAGCCGCGTCAACAACGTTCTTGGTCCCCTGAAAATTCACAAAGTCAAAGGCACCCGCTTTTGTAGAAAGAAGTATTGCCGCCAGGTGGTAAACCACGTCTACCCCATCAAAGGCAGCTCTCATGGTTTCGGGTTTAGTAACATCCCCATAAAAAACTTCAACTTCCTTCGGCAACGAACTAGCCAAAGTATCGCCCGGAAGAGTCAAGACACGCACACACACATTCTGTGCCATGAGTTCCCGACATAGCGCCTTCCCTACGACGCCAGCACCCCCCGTCACCAAAGCAAGCATTGCTAGGCTTCCAGCAAATACCGGATATCTTGAACCTTGCGGGCAAGGTTTTCATCGATACCCATCTGCTTTTTCAAAGACTGGATGGCGGCGATAACTGTGGCGTAGTCACGGTTGAAAGTTGCCCCAATATTCTGGAGAGATTCCGTCGTCATTTCACGGCAAAGGAACATGGCCACCTTACGGGGCAAGGCAATGCCAGCATCCTGGCGCTTGCTCCCCAAGGAAATCAAGTCCGTTTCAAATTCAAAAGCCACCGTTTCGGCAATGCTCTTCAAGGTCAACGCCTCACGAGCAGAGGAATCGTTAGGTGCAGTCAAGCGACGTACCGCATTCAAATCCAGATTTTCCTGACAGAAACGGTTCATGGCGCCAAGCCAATGAAGCATACCTTCAAGTACACGAACATTCTGACGACGCGGAATAGAGAGGAATCTATAGATTTCTTCCCTGTCTCGATCTGCAAAGGGAACAGAAACACCCATCTTCTGGATAAGTCGCATTCTTGTCTGCAGATCAGGTTCATCAATTCCTACGGCGACACAAGATTCAATGGGAGCCAAAAGCTTAGTGGATATACAGCGGATTCCCGAGGAAACGCATTTCTTTGCATCTTCCTTGGTATCTGCGATGGTAAACTTTGACGGATGGCAATCGCAGGAAAGGACAACCTGCTTACCCACTGCACGAAGATGACGAATCAGGATCGCAAGGCGTTCCTGGGACCGAATACCCCTTTCAAGTAGCTGGACATCATCCAGCAGGAGGATATCGCAATTTTCGTACTTATCCTGAAAGGCTTCGGCCAGCTCACGCACGTTTCCCGTTTTCTTTTTCAGAGCATTGGCCGTTGCTGTCGCATCACGCAAGAAATCATAGGCGTGGCAGTAAACAATCCTTGCCTCGGGACGATTCTTCTGAATACTTGCGGCAATGGACTGCAAAAGATGTGTTTTACCAAGGCCAGAATCGCCATATACAAACAGCGGATTCAAGGCAGGGTCGCCAGGATTCTCGGAAACAGATTTGCAAGCCTTATAGGCGGTCGAATTACTTTCACCTTCAATAAAATTCTCAAAGGTATAGGCCGCATAAAGATTTAGCTTAGGTCTACGTTTTACAACCTTTTTGGGGCGGGCAATAACAGGACGCGGAGGCACCGGGGCCGAAAAACTCATTTCGGGAACGGGAGCCGTGGGTGCCACCTGACGAATACGGTAATCAACAAATTCTGTGCCGAATACAGACCTGAAAGCCTTACGAAGAATGTCGCCGTAATGGGTATTGATCCAGTTTTCGCGCAGTTCGTCAGGAACGGTCAGAAGTGCATAGCCATCGCGCACCCCATCAAACCCGACTGCATCGAGAATAGTAAGCCCAAAATAGTCGTTGCATTCTTGACGCACCAAGTCCAGCACAGACTTCCAGGGCGACTCAACAACATCAAAAATAGAAACAGTATTCGACACGCAAAACCAAAGTAAGAAAAACTACAAACGTGGTCTAAAGTTAAGTAAAGGGCTCCAGGATTGAGCCCTTACCATAAATTTTTCTTATAAAACGCGTTTTTTCAATCAAAAAAGGCAAAAAAAAATTTTTACCTCAAAATCCACCGTTCTATCCAATTTACGCACTCAATTAATCACGCATCAATCAAAACTGCACCACACTAAAAAACACAACTTATCAACAGAAAAATTTTGAACTATCTCTTGACAAAAAAAACGCCCTTTCCAAGGGAGCAAAAAACATCTAATCTTAAAGCATATAAAAAAATAACCTGCCCTTTTTAAGCAGATTTCGCCATTTTTTACGGAATTCCTTGAAATTCAACGAGTTAGAACTATTGTTCTTCGTGGTGGTCCATTTTAGACTGAAGAGTCTCGATCCGGTGTTCCAGCATGGCCTCGATTTCAGGCAGAAGGCGGTCCTTAATGCGATCCAGATACAGGCACTGGAGCTGAATCATACGATTGCGGTGCTTGCCGGCATGTTCCTGAATCCAATGGCTTACGGCAACCTGACGGTCAAGCATTTTCTCTTGCAGAGTCTGCCTGATATAGGTGGTCTGCACGGCCATATAACGCTGCATATTAAAGGGAAGCTTATAAGTCCTGATGAACTGCTTTAGTAGTTCCAGCAGGGAAAGATGCTGATCCTTATGTTCCTGGATGAATTTTTTCAGTTCATCCAGGTGGCTGGCAAAAAACGGAACAATAGCCTTATCATCAATTTGATAAAGCTCTAGCTCGTCCTGTTTTTTGGTAGCTTCGTCTACGGCCATGCTTTAAATTTATCAAATATTCCTATTTATTGGGGAATTTCTTCACAAAAAAGCAGAATTTAGCATTTTCAGAAGAAATTTTTACACCTTCCGGTAAGAAGATTCTTCCCTCAGTTCCCGGATTCAGACGGTCGGCAGCGCCTCCCCTAAAATCATTCATGGAAACCACTTCACAGGGGGCCATTTCAGAGGGGGTCATCAACAACAGGGAATCATCCATCGTAAACGGATTCTTCACATTGACGCGGCAGGAACGGGTATCAGGATCATAATCAAGAACCTGGGCGGCCACACAACCGGCATCGGCGTCCAGATGGGTCGATTCATAGTTCTGGGGCAGCGGTCCCTTCATGAAACCCGTCATAAAACCACGACCGTCCAGGAAGGAAATCGCCTCGCGAGCCACATCGGGAATACTCATTTCCTGACCGGCCTGGGCCTGGGCATAGCAGGCGTCAATGGCAAGACGGTAGGCGCGAACCACCTGACTCAGATAATAGACAGACTTGGTTCGGCCCTCAATCTTGAAAGATTCCAGATTGTTCTTCATCAATTCGGGAATCACATCCATGGCGCAAAGATCACGGCTGCTCATGAAATAGGTACCCCAGGTATCCTCATCCAGAGCGATGGGATCCAGTTCCGGGCGGTCTGTACGCTGCAAGGTGAAATTGCCATCATGTTCGCGGTAATCTTCCACCTGAGGACCTTCATTGGCATATAGGCGGTAAGGCATGCGGCAGGAGTTGTCACAGGCACCCTGATTAGCGTCACGATGAGTCACCCAGTTAGACAGCATGCAACGGCCAGACATGGACATGCATACAGCACCATGCACGAACACTTCCAGTTCAAGCCCCGGATTCTTTTCCTTGATTTCAAGGACTTCGGGCAGGCGAAGTTCGCGGCTCAGAATCACGCGGGTACAACCCAAATCATGCCAAAATTTTGCCGTAATGTAGTTCGTGGTGTTGGCCTGTACAGACACATGAACTTCTACGTTGGGGCGCACCTGGCGAAGCCAACCGATAATACCGGCATCGGCAACGATAAGCGCATCGGGGCCCTTGTCGATTGCGGCCAGAAGAGCGTTCTGGAAAGCCTCCACCTTGGTATTGCGGGCAATAACGTTACTGGTCAGGTAGAATTTCTTGCCCAGCTTATGAGCGTATTCAATACCTTCTGCCAGATCATCCAGATTCTTAAAACCATTTTCACGAGCACGCAGAGAGAAAGCGGGCTGCCCAGCGTATACGGCGTCGGCACCATAGGCAAAGGCATACTTCATTCGGGTCAGGTCCCCGGCAGGGGCAAGGAGTTCAGGCTTGATCATAGGAGCTTACCACTTAAATCCACCGCGGAGGTAGATTTTTTCATCGTTGAACAAAGTTATTTCGGCCAGATAGAACAGGCGTTCGCCTTCGTAGCTTACAGACGGCGTCAGGGAATATTCCATCTTGGCACCATTCAGGAAATCCTTGTGAATTTTCATATGGTCCACACGAGGCGTGGTATCATTCAAAGCACTACCATAGTCCGTTCCCTTCCAATACCAGGTATTACGGAGGGAAGCGAAAATGCGGTGGTCCAATCGACCATAAACAGTCCAGTCAATAGTCTGACTGTTAGGGCCGTTCTGATTGCCAATGGGGCGACCAAGATGAGCCAACTGGGCCGTGTTCTTGTGGAAATGAGAATAGACGTAAGGTTCGATGCGGGCGTATTCCGCAATGGTACCAGCTTCCAGAAGATGTCCCTTTATAACAAAGTCATGAGCACCCTGAAGGCCTGCCATCCAAGCCCACTTGGCCTCGATATTGTCGTTCTTGACCAGGCTTACCGGGCTTTCCATATCATCCAGGAAGAATTCCGTATACAGACGGACTGACCTAAAGAGACGATAGTTGAAATCAAAGGACAAGGAACCATTATTGCTGTCTTCGGAGTAGTTGCCCTTTTCCATGAACAGCGGAGCCGTAGGAACAAAGAGCCAAGGCTTCATATTATCGTACAGCATCTGCAGTTCACTGATGCCGAAAGTGCCGTTCCCTACAGCAAGTTCGTAACGATGTCCAAACAGGTTGCGGCTTTCATCCTTATTCTTCATACTCATACTGGAGTAGATACGAAGATCGGCATAGAAAGATACAACGCGCAACGGACCAAAGGTCAAATCCATGGTCAACATGTTGTACGGGAGCGCAAACTGATTTAAGGACAAGTTATTGTAATAGCCGGGGCCCCAGTGCAAGACATCTCGACCTAAATCCAACCTGAACCAGTCATGATTAAAGGCGAAGTGTGTTCTGTAGCGGGCATAGCTTGTATATTCGATACCGGAGTTGTTCTCCTCTTTCTGAACTTCCAGGAATTCGCCGTCAAAAGATTTCGGATTGGATGCAGAATGGCCTTCATCATAAATGCGGGCATCAAGAACAAAATCAACAGAATCCGCAAACCCCCGCAGATAGATTCCACCATCAATGCTGGGCCAAACGGTATCACCCAAGGCCTCACCACCGCGATAATCCAGGCCACCCACCAGTGAAACGGCCAAGGCAATTCTCGGTTGGGCACTATCAGCACTACGTCCCTTTCCTAAAATGGATCCGCCGTGGACGTTATCATAACCCAGAAGAGCATTGCCTTCGGTCTTCAGGAAATTCTTGCGGAAGGTGGTATCGCGACGCGGGTAAGAGAAGAACTGACGCCCCTCCCCTGTTGTCACCTGATGCAATTCAAACAGCATGGGTGAATTTTCAAGCAACCGCAAATTGCGAACGTTTTCAGGAGCTACGACAGGAGATGCAGCAAAAGCTGAAACAACTAGGCTACAACAAATGGCCCAAAGACAAATGGGTTTCAAGAAATAATGTTTCATAGATGTTGATTTTTCAAGAATCGTGGACCATAAATTTAGTTTTTTTCGTCCTGCTTTTCTAGGGGACCAGTACGTTAACACGATTTCGGTCATTTTTGTTCCACCTGGAACAATTCATCCCATTTAATAGTAGGCTTACCATAAAATTCATCATTTTATTTCATCTAGACAATTCAATCAAAACATATCTTTCAAGGCAGTGTAAGGAAAACTCAATTCAAAGGGCTATTATGACATCAAGGAAGTTTTTGGGTATTTCGGCTTTCGCAAGCCTCTCTTTCGGTCTAATGGGCGGCTGTTCAGACAGTTCCGTCGATGCAAACACTGCAGAAGTACTGGGTCAGGGCGGAATCGAAGCCGGCACACAGAGCCTGTGCGGTGATTTGATTTCCCTGGTTGATGAAACCAGCAACACGACCTATTGCTTCGATGCAAACAACCAGCTGCAATATTTTGTAGACGCCGCAGGAAACACCACCAACGCCACCATCGGAGATACAACACAAACCACTCCTTCTGGCGATCCGTCCATTGAAAATCCCAGTCCCGATATTCCGGCGACCAATGTATGCGTCGATCCCGTTGACGGAACCGTCGCCATCAACACTGTCATTTCTAACGCAGATGGCAGCACCTACATGTACGACGCCAACTGCAACAAGATTATCTTGACCCAACCCACGGCCGGCACCCCTTCTACCGACACGAACCCCATTGAGGGTACGGACACTCCCGCTTCCAGCACAAGCGTCGCAGAAAATCCGGTTGGGGCCGCCAGTTCCTCTTCTACAGGCATAGCCGTTTCTAGCGGCAGCTACGAATCCGCCTCCAACGGGAACTCCCCCACCATTACCTACGCTACATCTGGCGCAACCCTCACAAATGACAACGGCTGCGTTACTGTAAACGGAGGCGAAGTAGAAATCACCTGCGCCGGCGAATATGAATTTAGCGGTAGCTACAAGGGAGCCGACGCCCAGATCCGCGTCAACTCCCCCAAGGCAGATTCCGGAGTCTACCTGAACCTTCGCAGTCTCACACTCGAAAACACCGCGGACGCTCCCATTTACGTGCAACAGGCCAGCAAGACTTTCGTGGTTGCAAAAAGTGAAACCGTAAACACTCTGAGCGACGGAAGCACCCGCACTAAGGCACACACTTACGTCAATAACAGCGGCGTTACCAAAACAGACACTACAAACGCAGCCATCTACTCCAAGGACGATATGACCTTCAAGGGAACCGGCACCTTGAACGTCACCGGCAACTACAATAACGGCATCCAGAGCTCCAACGATCTCCGCTTCCGCGGCGAAACCATCATCAATGTCACCGCCAAGAACAACGGCATCAAGGGCAAGGGCCTCGTAGATGTTGAAAAAGGCAACATCACCATCACAGCCACTTCCGGCGACGGCATCAAGAGTGACGAATGCACCGTCAACGGAAGCGATACCACTATTACCGAAGGCAAGGGCATCGTAAGCATCAAGGGCGGCTCCATCAACATTATCAAGGCCGGTGATGACGGCATTCAGGCCTTCAACTATGTGATGATTTCCGATAGCGTCTCGGTTCCTTCCATCAAGGTGAATTCCACGGGCAAAGGCATCGTTTCCGAAAACCGCGTCTACATCAACGGCGGCGAAAACACGATAACTTCCGGCGACGACGGAGTACACAGCAATCTGAATATCGACTTCAACGGCGGATTTACAACGATTACCGCAAAGGGAAATGACGGTGTCCATGCAGACTCCACTCTACGCATCACAAACGGTACCGTCTATGTAAAGGACTCCTACGAAGGCCTTGAAGCCTGGTACATCACCATCAGCGGAGGCGTTACTGACGTTTACGGTTCCGATGACGGCTGGAATGCAGCTGGTGGCAATGACGGTTCCGGCAACAGCACGCAGACTGGAGGCAACAACTGGGGCAATCGTCCCGGTGGATTCGGCGGAGGCATGGGCGGCATGGGCAGTTCCAGCGGACACCTTACAGTAACCGGTGGCGTACATTACGTAAAGACAGGTTCCGGTGATACCGACGGAATTGATTCCAACGGCGAACTGACCATTTCCGGCGGCGTCGTGGTGGTAGAATGCCAAATCAGCGGTGGCATGGGCGGTTCCTTCGACTCTGACGGCACAGCAACACTCACCACAAAGACACTTCTCGGCTTCAGCAAAAGTAAGTCCGAGGCGGGCACCAGCTACAACGTAAGCTTCAACACCAACGGCTACTACGGTAACTCCAGCATCGCTTTCAAGCCCACTACTTCCGGCAGCTACATCCAAGGCACCAGCCAGGTTTCTACCATAAGCAACATCAACAGTTATAGCAAGAACGTCACCTTCCCCAACGGAAGCACCGTTTACTACAACTAAGAAATTACCCTCCTAACCCCCAAAGGACCTTCCGATTCGTCGGAGGGTCCTTTTCCAAAAGCAGCGCACACCTCCCCCAGCAATCAAATTCCGCGCAGTTTACCCCTGAGGAAAACAAAAAAAACACCGGCTTTTAACCGGTGTTCTTTGCAAAATTTGCGGAAATATTCGCAAGGTCTAGAACGATTACATCCAGCCGCGATCAGAAGTGCCGGAAATGCCGCGGATCTTAAGATCGAAGTCATCACGGTTGGTAGCGGCATTCATTGCAGTTTCAAGGGTAATCTGTTCGGTCTGATACAGTTCCAGCAAGGCCTGGTCAAAGGTCTGGCTCTGGTACTGCATATGACCATCAGCGATAGCTTCTTCAATAAGATCGTTCTTATCCTTGTCCTGGATGTACTCGCGAACGGCACCGGTGTTCACCAGAATTTCTGCTGCGGGAACACGACCCTTGCCATCCTTGGTGGGCAGCAAGCGCAGAGAAATAATGCCCGCCAGAACTTCACCCAGAAGCAGACGGATTTCATCATGCTGGTGCGGCGGGTACATAGAAAGCACACGGTGAATAGTTTCAGTTGCGTTGGTGGTATGAATCGTAGCAAACACCATATGACCGGTATCAGCAGCGGTCATGGCAATCTGCATGGTTTCCAGGTCACGAATTTCGCCCACCAGCAAAACGTCAGGGTCCTGACGAAGAGCGGCACGAAGGGCATTCGCATAAGAAAGGGTATCTACGCCAATTTCACGCTGAGAAATAATGGCGACGTTATCCTTATAGAGGTATTCGATAGGATCTTCAACGGTAATGATGTTCACCGCTTCGCTCTGGTTAATGTAATCCAGCATAGAAGCCAAGGTGGTAGACTTACCAGAACCCGTCGTACCCGTCACCAGAATAAGGCCACGCTTGGTCAAAGCCAACTTCTTGATGATTTCAGGCAAGTGCAGTTCTTCGAAGGGAGGAATCTTTGCCTTAATATGACGGATAACGATAGCGATGGAACCGCGCTGACGGAACACGTTCACACGGAAACGACCCATATCGCGGGCGCCCACAGCAAAGTCGCATTCCTTATTCTGTTCAAAACGCAGTTTTTGGTCACGATTCATGATATCATCCAGGAAGGAATCCATCATACCGCCATCGACGCGGATGTCGAAAGGTTTAGTCAGGGCACCGTTAATACGGTAGACCGGAGGTACACCCACGCGAATGTGCATATCAGAAGCCTTGCGATTCACCATTTCGCGCAAGAGCTGTTCAATACGAAGCTGAGCCTGTTCTGCCATTAGGTGTTACCTCCAAACTTGTCACGGAAAATCTTTTCAATTTCATCCTTACGGGCCGCAAGTTCCTGATCACCGGGTTCACGCTGAACCAGTTCCTGGTACATCTTGAGAGCGTCGGCATAAAGTCCCTGGTCAAAATAGATTTCTGCCAAGGTTCTAGTTCCCATGCTATCATCAAGATTCAGTGCGCCCCTTTCGATAGGAGCATCCGGATTCTTTACAAGGCCAGCAGTGATTTCATCGTCAGAGTCACCTGACATCAAGAAATCCATGCCGCTGCCAGTAGTCTTGGGTATTTCGGTCAGCGCATCATCTTCCATGTCGAACAGACCCTTAAAGGCACCGGAAACTTCACTTTCCAGAGAAGCCAGGTCCGGATTTCCGGCAACGGGCTTTTCGACGAAAGAAACGTCTGCCTCAGGAGCAACTTCAGAAGGAGCCGCGGAACCAACCTCAGGGGCGACAAAATCATCATCGCCACCAAAAAGACTGTCGAAGGACTTATTCAAATCCGTTTCCAAATTACCCGATGCAGGATTCTGCAGAGATTCTTCTACAGCGGCAGTCGTGAGCTGCTGTGCGGATTCAAAATTCAAGTCAGACGATTCGGTTTCTGAATTCATGCCAGGCAAATCCAAATCATCGTCATCACCAAACATGGATGCAAATGCACCGCCCATTTCCTGAGCAATATCAGTAGATTCCTGTTTTTCGGAAACAGGGGCTTCGGGCATAGTCAATTCCGATTCAGCCAAATTAACTTGTTCAACAAGTGTTTTTTCAGCCTTTTCCTCGGGCAGATCATCATCCGCGCCAAAGATGGAATTGAAAGCAGAACCAACTTCAGAATCGTCATCCATGAACGACATGGGAGAAGCGATCTGCGGATCGGAAGGAACATCCACTTCCGATACAAACTTCGGTTCTTCGGTAGTTTCTAGGGCAGGAACTTCAAATGTTTCTTCTGCAGCTTGTTCAGCCTGACCTTCGGCAAGCATGTCAACCGGAGCGTCGAAGGAGAGATTGTCATCACCGCCAAGAGACAGTTCAGATAATTCGCTGGACTTTTCAAAGAGATTTTCTTCGGGAAGTTCATCTTCACCGAAAATAGATCCAAAGGCGTCATCCACGCTCACAGGCTTATCGGCAGCGGGAGCGGCTGCGACCGGAGCCTCCGCTACGGCAGGAATATCAGACAAAGCGGAAATAGATTCAGACAGAGGTTCGTCTGACATGGAATCCAGAGATGTAGTGCTAAAGTCTGCATCGGCGGACTTTTCAAACATCGAGAAACCAGCCGGCTCGTCAGCAAGTTCGGCAGCAGGAGCAATTGTTTCTACAGGTGCTGCGGCTTCAACAGGTGCAGCCGGAGCGGCAGGTGCAGAACCAAATTCATCAGGAAGTTCATCTTCGCCGAAAATAGAATCAAAGGCATCGTCCACGCTCAAGGGCTTGTCTGCGGCAGGTGCAGCCGGAGCGGCAGGTGCAGCGGGTTCTTCGAAGGAAGTCAAAGAAGAGAAGGAATCATCGGCAAAAGAAGATGACTTTTCAAACAAGGAAGATTCTTCGGCAGCCGGTTCTACGGGTGCCGGAGCGGCAGGAGCTGCAGCAGAGGCTGCAGGTGCGGAACCGAATTCTTCAGGAAGTTCATCTTCACCGAAAATAGAATCGAAGGCGTCATCTACACTCAGGGGCTTGTCAGCAGAAGCTGTAGACTGGCTTTCAAAAATCTTGGATGCATTTGCTTCGGCAGCTTCATCCACAACAGATGCAGAGAAATCAGCAGCCTTGGGAGCAGGCATTTCTTCGGCTTCAAGATCATCATCTAGGCCGAACATATCCGACAGGGCGGCATTAACATCGTTGCCGGAAACATTGTCATCTGCAGGGAATTCTTCAATGGGCTTATCGATATCATCGTCAGCCCTAATGGAATCCATAACAGAATCAAGCGAAGCAGTCAGTTCATCGATTGCGGCATCATCACCGGAATCGCTGTTCGGAAGCATGGCGGCAAGAGCAGCAAACGGATCATCATCGTTAGACGAACTGCTCTCTGAAGCAAAGCCAAAACCAAAAGAGGAAGACTGTTCTGCAGGAGCGTCATCCTCCTGCATACCGGAGCTGAACAAACCCGACGAACCCATGCTTTCAGAAGCAACATCATCGTCAGAGGTTTCGCCGAAAGCTTCACCAAAGGCCTTTTCAAAGGAGCGGCCACCGGAGTTAGACTTTTCAAACAAGCCTCCCCCAAGAGATTCATCGTCAGCAGAATCATCAGGACCGCTAAAGAGTCCAGTATTAGAATTGGATTTTTCGAAAAGACCACCATCGGAGGATTCATCATCATTTCCGGATGACAGGGCATCAGAAAGATTGAAGTTCAGAGAATCGTCACCATCAGACGGAACGTCAAAGCCACCAGAAACTTCTTCGGTAGCGGCGCCAGCAACAGCAGCGGCTTCGGCCACGACTGCAGCCTCAGGAATGACATCGTATTCATCCTTCCAGAACTTGTTCAGGGGATCCATGTCATGGTAGCGACGGTAGCAGCGGTTACGTTCGGCGACATTTCCCAGGCGATCATAAGCGTCGCCCATAATCTTTTGGGCAGCCAGGTTAAACGGATCCATCACAAGAATGTTGGTGCATTCCTGTACGCAATCTTCAAATTCTTCTTTCTGAAAGAGAATCTTGGAACGAACAAGTCTAGCCGCAATATCACCAGGATAAAGGGTCAAACCACCGTTGACTCTCTGAAGAGCAGTGTCCAAATCACCTGCAGCAAGTTCCATATCGGCAAGCCAGGCAAAAATCTTGGACTTACTGTTTTTCTTGCCTACAGACTTTTTTAGAGATTCCAACGTCACCGCCATAAACACCTCTACAATTAGAGCAAAATTGCTTCGTCAGACAAAAGGACAGGAATTCCTTCACGGACAGGGTAAACCCTAGAACCGTCAGCAGTAATCAAAGCCTCGGTCAAGGATTCAGTAATTGTTTCACCCCCCACATTCTTGAGGGTTCCGGCAGAAATAGCACTATTCAAGGCAGAAAGACGTTCGCTATCTGCCAACTTGAGGGCTGCACGAGTTTCGGGGCAGCAAATAATATCCAAAAGCTTAGAATCTAACATAAGACCTTTATTACCAATTACTTACACAAAAATAATATCATTTCGCGAAAACGTTGTAGACCTAATGGAGGTATTTAAGGTTTACAAGGGCATAATCGCCATCTTTTCCGTTTCCTATGAGCAAAAACACACGTAAACCCAACTTTTCAAGCCAATTTACGTCGTAGGGCTCACAATATCCAGAGAAATTGGACACCACCAGAAGTTCGCGGCAGCCAGTTCGATTGCAAACAGACTCCATACTGGAAAGGGGGCCCAACAGGTGCTGACGATTGCTTTCGGAAACCGCCTTAGGGTCATTGGATACGCAACCCAGAATTTCGATACCGGGAATCACGTTGTAACGGTCAAACCAGTTGTCCAGAGAATCCTGGGAGCCGCCCAGCAAAATGGAACGATGACGTTTCTTGGCAAAAATGCGGTAGAAATAGTTTATCCAGAAAGCCACACGACGCCAGGCCTTGAGGGCCAGGGGGATAAATAAGCAGGACACTTCCAATTCAAGCAGAGCGTGAATAAAGTGACTCTTAGCGCTAGGCATGTCGTCCAGAGGCAACAAATAAGGCAAACAGACTCCTGCCACAGCCAGTATATTTAGAGGTAGCAGAAAGCGGATAAATCTCTCCCCCTTCAAACTACCGTTAGCGTACTCCCCCCTAAAGGTAAGGAAGACGATATTGATCAAGGCTACAACACCCGCAATCAACCAGCCGTTTTCAAAATGGACGTTGGCCACAAGTCCCCACAGAGCCACCACACCCAAATCCAGGAAGATTTTCCAGAACTTTGGAATCAGGCGGGAGAACATTCCCACAAAGGCAGCAAACAGGATACCCAAAGTCACAAACAGTGTCGGCACAAAGTACAAGTCCTTATGCTTCTTCACGAAAATAATCATGGCCTTGTAGAAGTCCACGTAGGATTTCCAGCGGCGAGTCTTGCAGCTCTGTCCCTTGAAATGAAGGATATTGGTTGCCGGAGTGTAATAGTTCTTGAAACCAGCCACTTTTGCACGGAAGCAAAGGTCCAGGTCCTCACCATACATGAAGAAGTCTTCATCAAAGCCCTTCAGCTGTTCGTACAAGTCACGACGCATGCAGAAGAAGGATCCGCTGATGGCATCCACTTCCGTAACCTCTTCGGGGTCGGCGTAGGTCATGTTGTAGGAAGCAAACAGCTTGCTCTTGGGAAACAAGGCGGCCAGACCCACCGTCTTTGAAATGGCAGAGAACGCCGTGGGGAATGAACGGCGGCAAGCCAATTGCAGGGAACCATCCTCATTCAGGATACGGCTGCCGGCAAGACCCGTTTCCGGATGTTCCTGCACGAATTCCAGCATCTTGCGGAAGGAATCCTTGGAAACGAGAGTATCCGGATTGATAAAGAACAGATAGGGGTTGGTAGCCGACTTTACAGCAAGATTACATCCCTTACCAAAGCCCAGATTTTCCTTGGAATCAATCCACAGGACTTCAGGGAAGAACGCCTTGATTTCTGCAGATATGGGTTCAGGCGAACCATTGTCCAACACAATGACCTGGGTATCCAAGCCTTCACTTGCGTCACGGACGGACTTTAGACAGGCAGGAATAAAGTCACAGGAATTGTAGGCGACAATAATAACGGAGCAGGAATAATCTACAGCCATGGAACACCCTTGTTTAGATTATGCCAAACCCAGACGCAGCTTAAGGACCAGGAAGAAAGCTTCAGAAATAATGCCACCGCTCATCTTGGAAGTGCCGCGGGTACGGTCGGTAAACACGATGGGAATTTCCTTGACGGTAAGTCCCTTCTTCCAAATCTTGAAGGTAGTTTCAATCTGGAAGCAGTAGCCATCGCTCTTCATCTTGTCCAGGTTCAGAGCCTGCAGGGCGCTACGACAGTAGCACTTGAATCCACCGGTAGCATCGCTAATGGGAAGACCAGTTGCAATACGGGTGTAGACATTAGCGCCATAGCTAAGAATCAAACGCTTCAGATCCCAGTTGACCACGCTAATCTTACGATCCAGATAACGGCTACCCAGCACAAGGTCAGCACCATTTTCTGCAGCTTCCAGGAAGCGGTTCAAGTCGGCAGGATTGTGGCTAAAGTCGGCATCCATTTCAAAGACGCGTTCGAAGTCACGTTCAAGAGCCCACTTGAAGCCAGTCACATAAGCAGAACCCAGGCCCATCTTGCCGGGACGGCGAAGAAGATGGATGCGGGGATTCTTTGCAGCTTCCGCTTCAACCATGTCTCCGGTACCATCGGGAGATCCATCGTCCACCACCAGGATTTCCAGGCATTCGTTCTGCTTCAAGATAGCAGACATGATCAGCAGGATATTTTCCTTCTCGTTGTAGGTGGGAACAATTACCAAACTCTTAGGATAAGACATGCTTTTGTACTCCAAAACGTTTCTAATCAAAAATCAACAGTTAAAATAACAAACATTACTTGTCGTTAATGGATTCCGCCACAGGATAAGTCTGTTTCTTGTTTCCATTCATCATTTCACCAAGAAGCCCAAGACTAAAGAACTGCACGCCCATGACCAGGGAGAAACCGCCAGCCAGCAAGAGGGGGCGAACATGCAGGGCGCCCAGCTTAATCCATTCATAGCCGAAGTAGCCACAAATGCCAAAACCGGCCAGCATAAAGATCAAGCCAAGCAAGCCAAAGAAATGCAAGGGCTTTGCGGCAAAGCTGCGCAGGAACATGAGAGAAAGCAAATCCAGGAATCCAGAAACCAGACGGGAAACGCCATACTTGGAAACGCCATGAACGCGTGCTCGATGAGCCACAGGCATTTCGGTAATGCGGAAACCCTGCCACTTGGCCATCACCGGAATAAAGCGATGGAAATCGCCATACAGGTGAATGAAGCGGACCACGGAACTGCGGTAAGCCTTGATGCCGCAGTTAAAATCGTGGAGGCGCTGTCCGCAAACTGCAGACACAGTCAAGTTGAACAACTTGGAAGGCCAAGTCTTGTGCCAGGGATCCAGGCGACGGATCTTCCAACCCGAAACCAGATCATATCCCTCATCGAGGATCTTAATCATCTTGGGAATTTCAAGAGGATCGTCCTGAAGATCGCCATCAAGGGTCGCCACATACTTGCCGGTAGCCTTGGAGAATCCGAAAGCCAAGCCAGCAGCCTTACCGCAATTGAACTGGAAGCGGAAAGCCTTCAGGAAGGAATATTCCTTCGACAGGGACTCCACCACTTCCCAAGTGCTGTCACGGCTACCATCATCAATGATAATGACTTCGTAGGTAAAGCCAGTGGGTTCAATAGCGGCAACGATTTCCTTAAGAAGATCCGGAAGATTTTCGCTTTCTTCCTTCACCGGGATAACAAGACTTAAATCCATATAAAATCGCTAGTTTCGAGTTTCAAGTTTCAACAGTTAGTTTGCAGCAGCGACAACCGCAGAGGCTGCGCTATCGGCAGGGGCTGCAGAATCAGCGGCAGGAGCCGGTTCTTCAACCTTCAGAGGTTCGTCGGAAAGGGTTTCTGCCTGACGGATAGCCATCATCAAGCGGGCGCGGCCACCTTCTTCGAAGGACGGAACGGCTTCGAGACCGCGGTTAGCCACTTCGATAGCCTGCTGCTTCATACCTGCAGCCTGGTAGACGAATGCGGCTGCCCAGTAGTTACGCCATTCATCGGGGAACTGCTTAATGCCCATTTCCAGATACTTGGCGGAGGCTGTAGCAAGGCTATCCACCTGAGCCTTCTTGTCGGCTGTAAAGGGATGGCTGTTGCGGAGCTTTTCGATCTTGTCGCGAGCATCGAAGGAAATCTGCAGGTACAGAGAAATGTAGCTGGACAGAAGACGGATGGTTTCGTCATTGATATAGGCGGTACCATCACCAAGTCCGCGGTACTTATAGACGTTATCAATAAGGTTTGCGGTATAGGCTGCGTCAAATGCATTACGCTTGGGATTCAGGTCACCCTTCACCAGGTTGTAGACCATACCTTCCTGGACCATGTACTTTTCGAGACCCATGAAGTTGGAGGTTCCAACGGTGGTAGAAATTTCAATGGGGCGATCCATATTCTGGAGAGCAAGATCGACAACCAGCTTATGCTGGGTCAGCATCATGGAACTACGAGTACGGGCAGCCCATTCAGTAAAGGCATCCCAAACCTGATAGTGGACCTTGAACTGCAGCAGCTTAACAGAATCTGCGGCAGACAGCTGCTGACCTTCCATAGCGTCGATGCGGCTCTTCAGCTGAGGCATCAGGCGCTGAGCCTTCTTGACCCAGGTAGAAGTCTGGTGGTTGGGATTGTTAGCGGAACTATTATCAAGAACCATATCGCTATCAATGGTTTCCTTGGTGTAGCTCAGCTTAAGAATCGGTTCGTTTTCAAGCATCTGCTTGATGTACCAGTCGGTGTTACCCAGAGACAGGTTCACCACGCGCACGTCCTTACGGACTCCGGCCACTTCCTGTGCAAACCACAGCGGGAAGGTGTCGTTATCGCCATTGGTAAAGAGGATGGCGTTGGGGCGGCAGCTGTTCAGCAGGTTGAATGCGTAATCCCAGGGAACCCACAGGCCAGAACGGTCATGTTCCTTGTAGTTGGAAGCACAGGGAATTACAAAGGAAACAAGCACCAGGGCGGCAGCCAGCGGAGCGGCCAAGGTAGGCATAGTTCCGGTAGCGCAAAGGAACACCAGGATACCAGCGCCGATACCGAAGATGAGGCTCATGAAAATGAAGGCCGGAGTATAGAAGTAGTCACGTTCGCGAACTTCGAGATGAACGGATTCGGGGAACGGTGCGCGGCTACCCACCTGGGCAAAGCCCTGTTCGATCTTGGTCCAGTTCTGCCATACAGAGGAGTTGGTGTATGTTTCCAGCTGCTTCTGCAATTCAGCAATACGACCCTGGGTATTTTCGCGACCCTTCAGCATTTCGATGCGGATCTTGGTATGTTCGATATTCTGACGCATGTCGATCAGTTCGTTGGGATCCGGCAGGGCGTTAATGCCTACACCACGAGAATTCAGATCCTGAACATTACGAGTCATGACGCTGACCCAGTAGTCATGGTCACGCTGTTCCATACGGGTGCCATCGGCGAAGTTGATGTAGAACAGCAAACCGAGAGAGCAAAGGGCATAAAGAATAGAAGTAAATACGCCAAGTTTCTTGTTACGTCTCCAGATAAAGACGCAAACCATAACGATAAGACCGTTAAAGATGAGGAAGATCAAGAACTGCGGCAAGACAGCATCGCCCATGAAGCTCATCTGAGTGGGGAACTTGAAACCAAAGCGTTCCACAGGCTGATTGTCTGCAGAATCAAAGGTGTAAACGCCATTGGCATAGTTCACCTCGCCCACCTTGTAAGGCAGGTACTGGGCCATCTGGTATCCACCGTAACCCATATGAGGGAAGCTGAGGAACTGATGGGCGGTACGGGCACGGCGGTAGAAGGCACGGCTAATCATGCTTTCGGAGCCATACTGCTTACGTTCGATAAAGGCGTTAAAGGCATCCCAGTTTTCAGCCTTGAACAGGTTACCCAACTGCAGGTTGCCCTGATCATCGCGGATGTTGATTTCCGGGTTATTTTCGTCGATGGTGGGGTTCAGTTCAGATCGGATAGGAATATAAAGATGAGTGCTGTAACCAATCAGGGCAAAGAAAGCAAAGGCAAGAGAAAGGCGTACAGCCTTGTTCATGCGCGGGCGGAAAGGCTTTGCAACACTGAGGATAGCCAAGACCACAAGGCAACCCAGGGAAATTTCAATAAAGGCGGACACCATGTAAATCACGGAGCACAGGAGAGTACCGGTGATCCACACAGGAATGCGTTCCACAATCTTCTTAGGTTCTGCCACCAGCAGCAAGGCAAACACGGCAGGAACGGTAAGCATTGTGTACAAGTGAGCGCCAACACCAAGGAATGCGATGTAGCAAATGAAAATCAGAATGCGGTTTGCATAATCTTCATCGTCACGCTTGTTGTACCAGACCAGACCCAGGTAAGACACCAGCATCAAGATGAGCATGGCAATGCCGTAAACTTCAGCTTCCACGGCGTTGAACCAGAAGGTATCAGAGAAGGTCAGCAAGAAACCAGCCACCAGGGCTGCGGTACCGAGAACAATATAACGAACCTTTTCGGAGATCTTTTGAGCAAGGGCGTCGGTCTTAAGGACGGTTGCCAGAAGTTCCCAGGCGAAAAGGGCGGTAACATAAACAGTCGCAGCGGAGCTAACCACAGAAATGTAGTTCACGCGCTTTGCGATTTCTTCAACAAAAGGCAGAAGAACAATTACTGCACGGGCAAAGAAAACGAAGAAGGGGGTTCCAGGAGGATGGGGAATACCGAGGGTGTTAGCACAGGCCACGAATTCACCGCAGTCCCAGAAGGAAACGGTGGGAGCCATGGTCATGGCATAGACAACCAAGGCAACCAAGCAGGTGATACCTGCAAAAATATGCTTCATCCACTTTTCTTTATTGAACACGTTACTTCTCCTTAGTACCCGGAATCACGATGCCGCGGCTCTGCAAGAAGCCGGTCAGCAAACCATTAACAAAAGACGAGGAAGAATCAGTGCTGAACTTGGCAGCAATCTGAACCGCTTCGGAAATAGCCACCTTCATGGGGACTTCGGGAATGTAAGTCAGTTCCACCATGGCGATTCGCAGAAGAATACGATCCAGGCTGGCCATACGGTCCAGTTCCCAATGAGCGGCGGCAGCCTTGATGCTTTCGTCAAGGTCAGCGCGGTGTTCCTGAATCAGGTCCACCAGTCTCATGCCATACTTCTTCTGGTTGTCGTGAATTTCCTGAGCTTCAAGAACTCCAGGAAGAGCCTGAGCCACAGTCTGTCCGGTGATTTCCATGGCGTACAGCAACTGCATTGCAAATACGCGGGCGGGTCTAAAACTTACTTGTGCCATAAAACTTTCTCGTTTTTTATAAGTCTCAGTTTACGTTTCTTTTTTTATTAAATCTGCTTGTAGAGGTTTGCCATTTCGACGGCGGTAGAAGCCCAGCTGCAACCCAGGTTGCCAGCCTTAAGGCCTGCGCGGTTCATAGCCTGGTCTACGGTATCGGTAGTGA
Source organism: Fibrobacter sp. UWH1 (assembly GCF_002210365.1). Classification (NCBI taxonomy): domain Bacteria; kingdom Pseudomonadati; phylum Fibrobacterota; class Fibrobacteria; order Fibrobacterales; family Fibrobacteraceae; genus Fibrobacter; species Fibrobacter sp. UWH1. The sequence goes on along the minus strand of NZ_MWQG01000002.1, from coordinate 166,209 downwards.
GGATCCCCAGAATCATGGGAACCTTGCCTTCGGCGGCAATACCGGCAATACCGCTGGTAGAATTGTTCACAACCACGTCGTAGTGGCCAGTTTCGCCACGGATAACTGCACCTAGAGCCATAACGGCATCAAACTTGTTGGAATCCGCCATGCGGCGGCAAATACCCGGCAGTTCAAAAGCGCCCGGAACATGAGCCACGGTAATATCCTTTTCATCTACGCCAAGGATCTGCAGCTGGCGGAGTGCACCATCCAGCAGTTTATCCGTCACGATTTCATTAAAGCGGGCCACGGCGATCGCCACCTTCAGGCCAGTTCCATTCAGAGAATTCTTCAGTTCGTTCATAATACTCCCTTAAGCCTCGTCCAACTTCAGGTCGTGGCCCATCTTTTCTTTCTTGGTTCGCAGATAGAAACGGTTAATGTTATTGGGCTTGATTTCGATAGGAACACGTTCCACGATTTCAAGACCGTAAGCGGAAATACCATTGATCTTGCTGGGGTTATTGGTGAGCAAACGCATCTGCTTCACACCCAGGTCAGCCAAGATCTGTGCGCCGGTACCATACTGGCGTAAATCAGACTTGAAGCCCAGCTTGATGTTGGCTTCTACGGTGTCCAGGCCCTTTTCCTGCAATTCATAAGCGCGGAGCTTGTTGCAGAGGCCAATACCACGACCTTCCTGGCCGCGGAGGTAAAGGAGCACTCCCCCATGTTCACCAATGAACTTCATGGAGGCTTCCAACTGCTCACCGCAGTCGCAGCGCATGCTGCCGAAAATATCGCCCGTCAGGCATTCGCTATGGACGCGAACATAAACCGGCTTGCTGAAATCCGGATTGCCAGCAACCCAGGCTACATGTTCCACACCGTCGGTGGAGCTGCGGTAGGCGTAGGCCTTGAATTCGCCGTACTTGGTAGGGACGTTGGGAGCAGCCACACGCTGCACCAGCTTTTCGTTCTTCAGGCGGTAGGCGATCAAGTCGTGGATAGAGATAATCTTGATGTCGAACTTCTTGGCCACTTCCTGCAACTGAGGCATACGGGCCATGGTGCCGTCTTCGTTCATGATTTCGATGAGAGCGGCAGCCGGGCGAAGTCCAGCCAGCTTTGCCAGGTCCACGGCAGCTTCCGTGTGGCCTGCGCGGCGGAGCACGCCTTCTTCCTGGGCGTACAGCGGAGAAATGTGGCCAGGGCGGCCGAAATCGCTGGGCTTGGAAGCAGGATCGGAAAGAGCCAGAATGGTGGCGGCACGGTCATGGGCAGAAACGCCAGTGGAGCAACCTTCGATCTTATCCACCATGATAGTGAACGGGGTACCCAGAATGGATGTGTTTTCTGCGGTCTGACGGGTCAGATTCAATTCGTGGCAACGCTTGATAGGCAGCGGGCAGCAAAGAACGCCACGGCCTTCGTGGAGCATGAAATTCACCTTTTCCGGTGTAATCTTTTCGGCGGCGATTACAAAGTCGCCTTCATTTTCACGATCTTCGTCATCGACGACAATGAGGAATTTACCGGCCTTGAAGTCTTCAAGGGCTTCTTCGATCGTATTAAGCAAGGTCACGCTCCTTCAAATAATTTTCGATATATTTGCCAAGCATATCTACTTCTACATTCACAATAGTACCGGAAACCCAGTTACGCAAATTGGTGCGGGCCAGCGTTTCGGGAATAATGCATACGCGGATGGAATCCTCGAACTTTTCGGCCACCGTAAGGCTAATGCCGTTCAAGGACACGGAACCGCGACGGATTACATAGCGGCGCAAGTCCTTAGGGAGTTCCAAATCCACTTCCACGCCCGTTTCGCGATTGGCAACGGCCAAGACCTTCACGGAAGTATCCACATGGCCCATCACAAAATGACCGCCCATAAAGGAATCTGCCCTGCAGGCCTTTTCAAGATTCACAAGTTTTCCCGGTTCAGCTTGCTTGAAAGAGGTGTTTTCCACCGTCTGGTGCATCAGGCAGAAGGTAGCCTCGTCGTCGGTGCAGCTTTCAATGGAAAGGCACACACCATCGTTAGCGACACTATCGCCCAAATTGCAACCCTTAAAGAAACCGGGTGCGGATAAGCGCATGGTCAGCGCATCCCCTCTCGTTTCCAGAGAAAGGATGGTTCCCGTACTTTGAATAATACCAGTAAACATACGGGCCAAATTTAGAAAAAGACGAGAGACGAGAGACGAGAGACGAGAGTGAAAACAGGCGAATAACGCTGATTTTGAGGTCGGACCAGTACTGCAAGTTAGATTTAGCTAACATCCATATTATACAACGGTAATTTCCTATAGGTAATGGCTAGGGGGGGTATACTACATTTACCCACAGGAATTATCTCATTGGGACGGAGGAATCATGATTATTTTTGAACACCCTATAAAGGCAGCCTTCATTGGCTTTACCACAGCGTCTATACTAGTCGCCAATGGAGACGACGAGTCAAGTAATCCTGTAACAAACAATACCTAAACCAGAAACTCCTGACTGAGGGAGAATACGGAGTAATCTGTGATCCTCCAGAAAGAACGCAGGGAGTGTGCCCTGCAGGATGGCATATTCCATCCGCTAAAGAATGGCTTGACCTTTTCAGCAACACAATCAACAACGGCCGAGTCAAGTCTTCAGCAATCGGAAACGATCTCAAATCCTCAAAAGGATGGAATAGTGGAACACACAAGGATATATACGGCTTTTCGGCAATTCCCACGGGAGCATGGGGGAATAGGCCCAGGTAGCGGATTAGGAGAATATTCCGGCATGTGGAGTTCCGATGAACAAGGAACTTACGGCGCTTACATGGTTTCATTGGACGTAGAACGTTCTACAGCTTGGTTGTACGACGAAAGCAAGGCTCTGTTTTTAAGCATTCGCTGCCTTATGGATTCAGACAAAGATCCTACAGATACAACTTCTTTTACAGGAAGCAACAAACAGCCAACACTTAACAAGGTTATCCAAGAAGGCTTTTCCGTAGAAGACTATATGAATTCCCAAGTTGACTATGGCACGCTCACGGACAAGCGCGACGGGCAGGTGTACAAAATCGCGAAGATTGGTTACCAATGGTGGATGGCAGAAAATCTAAAGTATGCAGACAGTATAAAAACGCCAAGCCTCGTAAATGGTAGCTGGTGCTACGACGACAATGACCAACGTTGCCTGCTAACAGGACGTCTATACACCTGGGCTGCCGCCATTGACTCCGTCAAACTGGAAAACAGTTCTCTGAAATGTGGATTTGGAACTAGCTGCAATATTCCAGACCGAGTACAAGGAATATGCCCTGAAGGATGGCATTTGCCGAATCAGACAGAATGGAACGATCTGGTGAACAAGCTTGGAGGCAATAAAGTTGCGGGACACATCCTTAAAGCCCAATCTGGCTGGGGATCTAGTAATACCACGCATTTTCAGTGCGTTGCTTAAAGGACTACTAAACCCGATTATTGCGTTTATGCAGGATAATAGACGGTAAGCACATCGGGGCCGGCCATGAAGGATTCCTTGGCCACGATGTTCTTGGGAAGTTCCGGAAATTCCAGGCCTTCCTTGATGTTGCCAGAGGCAGCGAGATCTGCGATGGCATCGTCGATGCGGCAGTCGGTGGAGCGCCAGATATTCAGGCGGTTCCAAAGAGGTTTGGGAGCGACAATGGTTTCGCCAGTAGAAACGGCGTCGGCAAACAATTGATTGGCGAGACCTGCGCCCGGTTCCACCATCAGACGATGCATACCACGGGCAGAAAGATCGTCGATCATGGAAGTCCAATTTTCAGCGAAAGTGGATCCAGTCAAAAGAATGACGCAAGGCACTTCGTTAGATTCTTCGACTTCGCGCTCCGCACTTCGCTCTGAATGACACGGGAGGGAGCGTTCAGAAAAAGCAGGCTGTGGGACGCAGGAGAAAACGAGAATCTTTTTTTCCTGATTCAGAGAGAAGACTTTCAGCTTCGAAACTTCTTCTGCGGAAAATTTATGATGTCCCGCCCACACAATTTTTACGGGATCGTTTCCGGCAGCGTTACGGACATTCAGGCTAGGATTATCAGCAAGAACGGTTCCTGCCCCAACAAGAACAGCATCGCTGATGGCGCGGAGTTCATGATTCCAGCAGTTGGCCCCATCACCAGTAATGCGGACAGGCAAATGTTCGCCATTCAAACCAACAACGCCCATGAAATTTTCCTGGGAGACGGCGCATTTTACTTCTACAAAAGTACGCTTGTTGCGAACGTAGAAATCGTAAGCTTCGAAGTAACGTTCTACGTCGTGGAAGACGGTACGACCTTCCGCTTCCGCCTTGCGAGACTTTCCTGCAAGATTCTTCGCTTCGCTCAGCATGACACCCGAGGACTCGCTCAGCATGACATGCGAAGGTTCACTCAGGCAGTTGCATTCGCCGCATCCACAATCGTCCCAGCCATCATCCACTTCAGCGGCGATGCAGGCGTCCACGCCTTCGAAAACTTCGATTCCGGCTTCTTCCAAAATCTTACGGCTGTTCCCGCGGACAACAGGATTGGGGTCCCCGTGAGCGTAAAAGACTTTCGCAATTCCAGCGTCAATGACGGCCTTGGTGCAGGGAGGCGTGCGGCCGTAATGGCAGCAGGGCTCCAAAGTCACGTAGATAGACGCACCACGAGCCAGTTCGCCCGCGTCACGCAACGCCATGACTTCGGCATGGGCACTTCCGGGGCACTGCGTACGCCCCTTCCCCACGATAATTCCATCTTTAACCACAACGGCACCCACCGCCGGATTGGGGCGGCTCACGCCAATAGAAAAGACAGACTCATCAAGAGCCAACCTAAGAAAGTTCATTTACAGCTTCGTTTTTTAGTCAAACGTACTATCGAACTAACCACTACTTCTTGGGATAAGCCAAGAAACCGCCAAGAACATTGTAAGCGCGGTCATAACCATTGCGCATCAAAATCAAGGTAGCAGCTTCACTGCGGCGACCAGAGCGGCAGTAAACCAGGACGTCCTTATCCTTGGGCACTTCAGCCAGACGGTACTTCAATTCACTGAGAGGAATATTCACGGCATGGGGAGCATAACCATCATTCAGTTCGTCCGGATTACGAACGTCCAGGTACATTGCACCCGAGGCGTTCATTTCCATGGCCTTATTCCAGTCAATGTTCTTCACTTCATCAACAATGTTTCTGGGAGCTGCAGGCTGGGCAGGAGCCGGAGCCGGCTGAGCCACGGGAGCAGCTTCAGGAGCCTTTTCAGCAGCCTTCTGTTCATTACAGCCTGCCATCAGGAACATTCCGGCAAAAGCAAACATCATCAACTTATTCATTTTATTACTCCTACTATTTTTTTTCAATAAAATCATTTACGCCAAGCAGCATATACACCATCAAAATCTTGTGCGTTTCACCGTCTAGATTTTTAATCGGAACGGCATTCATCCAAAGCAAAGAATCTGAAGCCCCAAAAACACCTTTCCAGGCAACAGCGCGTCCTCGTTCAAAAACCTCAGACAAATATCTATGGAAAAGCGAGAAGTACTTCGGGCGCACCACTTCCAGCAAACGAACCCCTTCGACCTGTTTGGGAGATTCCCTTCCAAAGGCCAGGGAAAAAGCCTGATTGCACCCGGCAATCTTATAATCTCTGTCAACCCAGACCACACGAATATCCGGGAGTCTCAAGGCAGAAGCCAGCAAATCGCTACTATCGACGCCATCCTCCAGCACAGGATTATCCTGCAGCAGTTCCATGCGGCGGGCAGCCCCCTTAAACACCATATTGGAACCTTCTTCCATGGTCAAACGGCCATTAAAGGAGTACCAGTCCGTAGCCCCGTCAGACCTCAGCAAACGAAGGCAAATACCTCGACGATCCTCGCTATCATGACCCGACGCTCTAAAATCCACAATTCGGGAATTCAGCATCTTTTCAAAAATTTCGCAGTCTTTCGCCGGCATCATGTTTTTAAGGTTCTGAACACCCACGGAGCGGGGAACCACACGACCTTCTTCATCGATAAGAGGCGTAAGCAAGGTGAAGCGACGGGAATCCACATCAAGAGACCACAGGAAGTCCCCCGTATTCTGCAGAAGCATATCGATATTCTGTTTCAGTTCATCGCGCTGGTTTCTGGACTCCACATCCAAGGTCACATTCTTGATCAGAAGAACGGTGTTATCTTCGCCCGTCTTCTTCTGGATAAAAGCACGCAACTCGTACCAGCGCAAGCCTAATTCACTATCGTAACTAAAGATAAAGGGAATATCCGGATAGGAAGCCAACCCCTTGGTATAATCCTTCAGACGTGCATATTCCTGAGCCGAAAGAATCTTCTTGAAGTTCTGTTCCTGGCAAATACGTTCAAAAAGAGGATCCGCAATGAATCGCGGCGTGGCATCAATCAGGTTGCCATCCATAGAAAGCACCACCTGAAATTCGCCCAGGTATTCCGAAAAATTGGAATAGGCCTTCTGCTTTTCGCGGGAATCCCTAATCAGCAAGATCGAAATGACCAACGCCACCCCAACCAGGAAAAAGGCAAAAAGTGAAGCCGCAATGATATTCAGCGAGATAAACATAAATTCAGTCCAAATTACAATCTACAAGATAGTCTTTTTTCCAATTTTCTTTTTAACACTTAAACCAAACCAGTCCAGAGAATGATCAGATTTTCCAATAGAACCACCAACATTCCACAAATCAAAATGAAAATTCACGCCTAGCCCCACACAAAAACCGGGAAACCGGTAAAAAGTAGACAAAGAGACAAACCTAAAATTTAGAGAAGAACCCATATAAGCAGAACGGCCATCCCATTGAAAAAAAGCATCTAGGCTATCGCCAGGTTTTATGGTAACGCCAGAAAGGTACTGCATATTTTTTAATGGTTCATGAAAAAAATTCCACAGGTACGTCCACAAAATTAATCGTCCATACACAATAGATGCGCCCGCCTTATAACGATGGGACGTCCACAATTCATCACCGGGAGTCCACTCCATCGAAAATCCATAGGCGCCCCCAACAGCAAGCCAATCGCCATTCACAGACATGCCCCATTCTGTATAAATTTTTCTGTATAACGAATCCATTGATTCATAAGAACCAATAAAAGCCCCTCGATACCTGGAGTCGCCCCATTCCCCAGAAACAGAAGATGCCAACTGATCCGTTTCCGGCAAACGGTAAAAATCCATACTGAATCCAGGATTCGCAAAACGAGCCGGCGACGAGGAATAATCAGAAAGAAGCCAGGAAATATCATTACCAAAGGCGAACCCAACCAGCAGAAGCAAAAACGCAATTTTATTCATACGAAGCCCTACGGACGAATCAGAATTCCCACAACATTTTCAAACTTGCCCGTCGAGATAGACACGTAAGCAACCCCCAAGCCCATTCCATCAAGAGACACTTTACGCCAGGCATTAAATCCAGGGGGCACATCGGCCTTCCAACGCTCCCGCCCAGCAGAATCCAGCAGACGGAGAGATACCTGAAATTCGCTTTCAACATAAACTCTTAACGAATTACCTCCTAGGCGAACCACCCTAGAAGAAAGCTTGTATGTAAAAGGAGACTGGATTTTTTCGTTCGTCCCATTAGACCGCACAAAACCTGGGGTATTCTCCGATTCCATAGTCAAGGGATTAAAGCCTGACGGACATGACACCATATGCCGATCCCAGCAAACGCTATCCACCACAGCCTCCCCGCTGCAAATGGAAATGCATCCCGACGAATTATTCAGATAACCAAGCGCAACCTGAACCAGCCCCACATCCCTATAGCCAAGATATTCCCTGAGTTGTGCGGTATCCTTGGTCAGCACGATGGTCTCATAAGGGTCTATAAACCCGGCACCCCAGCTTCCACCTCGGCCACAAAAGCGAAATTTTTCGAGAGGGACGGCTACCGCACTACGATTGTACACTTCCACCCATTCCGGTTCAGGCTCCTGGGGGCAATGATGCACCTCCGAAACCACCAGCGGCCCCCCACCTGGCGCAAATAGCAAGGTGTCTAGCGAATCGTTATAGGGAGCTTCATCGGGCGGTAGATTCCCGCGAATCCAAAAATCCCGGGAAGATTCCCAGCTAAAATTCCCAACCACCCACAAGGAGTCAATCACACTTGCACTTCCATCCAGGGGGATGCGCTCCAACCGTAGCCAGGCAGAATCACACCCCGTCAAGAAAACCGTATACTTGTCATGGTCCCGCAAAACAGGAGCGAGGCCGCAGTCAGCCACTCCGACTTCATATTGCGGGTTAGCGCACCCTATGGTCGGTTCCGCAAAAATCCAACGGTCAGAATCTTTCACCCGCTGTAACGCCATTCCCGCCTTAGGCTCTGGAATTTCAACGGAATCCACACACGAACCCGCCCAAAGACGCCACGTAGACCTCCTGGAATTCGGAAGACTTAACTTTCCCAATAAGCCACACGCCACCCCATTCCCCTTAGGGCAATACAGGCTATCATGAACCAGGACGAATCGTTTGAAGGTCGAACCGGACTCCCAGGAATTACCTCTGGGCAAGGCAAAAGATAAAGCCGGTTTTTCATCCATCTGCACCCATAGGCTTTCCGCCCCACAATCATCCAGACGAATCTCGACGAATTCTCCTTCCTGATCAGGAACATCCTTGGGATCAGAAAAGAATTCCACAAAACGAGGGCAGGCAAGAGCGGAACCCAAGCCAAAACATAAAAAGCAGAGAACTGCAAGAACTGCAGCCCCGAATCCTTGATTTTTCAAGAAATCACCCCTTGGGGTGAGCCGCCTTTAGCCAGTTCGAGCCGGCGCCATTTTCTCGGGCGGTTTGCCTACGATCGGTAGAAATCAATCTACAGAATGATCGTTGGGCAACATATAGGCAAGCGGATTTACAGGAGAATTGTTCACCCACACTTCGTAGTGAAGATGGGGTCCGACAGATCGACCTGTATTTCCCATGTATCCAATAACTTGGTAACGATGAACGAACTGACCCGGATGAACAATATACATCTGCATATGGCCCAGACGAGTCTTGATTCCATTCCCGTGGTCAATAGCCACGAAGTAACCAAAAGAAGAACTAAGCTGAGCAACGTCCACCACACCGTCGGCGGGGGCGAAAATCGGAGTCCAGCGTTCGTTAGAAATATCGACACCCTGATGCATCTTGCCCACTTCACCCGTGACAGGGTGAATACGGGGACCAAAAGAAGAAGCGAAACGCCCCTGGGTAGGAGAAATAGACGGAACGAAACGCCACATGGAAAGTTTCTGGTCCATATATTTGCCCAAGTTGTGGAAAGAAGCGTCGTTATTGTGGAGCTTGGACTGCAAACGCTTGGCCGTTTCGCCCAGCAGAGCCATTCGTTCTACAACAGGAGACGTGGTGCGCAGCAACAGGGAATCCTCGCCAATGGCGCCACCGGTACCCATTTCACGGGAAGATTCATCCTGAGTGGGCAGGCTGAAACGAGCATAAAGGCGATTTTCGTCACGGAGGAAGTCAGACGTGGTGCCAGCCAGATAATCCAGAGTCCCCTGGATCTGGGACATTTCGCTATCCAGGCGGTGACGTTCATCCAGCTGGTGGTTCAACACACCTTCGTAAATGGTGGTGGTCACCATCTGCACAGCAAAAAGGATGGCGCCAATAACCACAAAAACACGAAGCACCGGCCATGCCTTGAACAGGACGGCAGGCACATGCAGGGTCATCGATTTCGATGACTTCTGGAAGTGTATGGTGGTCTTAACAAAATTCACGGCGGGTAAGATAGTAAAAAATATGACCAAGCGAACGTAAAAATTCACACAACATGAAACATGGAGGGAACAATTTTTACACAAAAAGCTGGATTTTTTGTCAGATTTCTCTACATAAAAAAGATTTGTAAAACTGTTAACTCCATGAGAATCAACAAGTTACATATATAAAATCGCAATAGGGAAAAACAAGACAATTCATTTCGCCCCCAATGGGCGAAATGTGTAATTTACAAAATATTTTTTCAAAAAATGATAATCAAGTGTTAAACCGGATTGTCAAAATCAACAAATTTTGCAGGAATATTCAATTCTTCCTGGATTTTTTCGGCCAAGGCACGAACGCCAAAGACCTCTGTTCGATGATGACCACAATTGACCAAATTAAATCCCAATTCCTCACAGTCAATCGGAACATGTTCCTTAATTTCCCCTGTTACCAGGACATCGCAGTCCAACTTCATAGCCTCTTCAATGGCGCTTGAGCCCGAGCCGCTGCAAATAGCCACCCTTTTAATGGTATCAGAACCATACATCAAGGCATTCTGCAATCCATAAGGGAACGCATTGGCTACGCTTTCCATAAATTCCGTCTGAGTCGCAGCAGTTTCCCACTCGCCAACTACGCCAATGGTCTTTTCACCTTCCTGCAAGAATCCCGAAACGTTGCTAAGCCCCATCGCCTTGGCAATTTGAACATTATTTCCCACTTCCATATGACCATCCAAAGGCAAGTGGTAACCATAGAGATTTATGCCATTATTAAAAAGCTTGCGCATGCGAGCGCCAAAACGGCCTACTGGCACACGGTCTTCATTTTTCCAAAATCCATTGGGATGATGTACGATAATGCAATCAGCGCCGTCTTCAATTGCGGCATCAATCAGACAGTCCCGGAAACTCACCCCAGTAACCACTCGAGTCACCCGAGTATTCGCTTCGACACAAAGACCATTAACGCAATAATCCTTGAAGGACTTCGGGTCAAGCAAATCATTCAACCAGGCAGAGAAAAAATTAATATCCATAATTCATTACTCCCATAACTGTTCAAACACTACAATTATGATACATAATCTAGCACTAATATATAAATATCCAAGAAAACTTTAGAAATATGATTATTCTAAAGAATAATAGTTTTTATATCTTTAAAAAATGGACTTGTTGATTTTTTAATAGAGGTTTTTTCATAAACCGTATTCATGATTGGGCAAATCGACGCACAACTTGAGCATTTGTGTTGGTGTAAATATACACTCTTAACAATGAAAATGAAAGCATTTACCCTCTTATTAAATCACGCTGTAGTCCAAACTTGAAAACCAAAGGGGAATTGAATCAGAAATGAAAAAAACTAGGTAGAATCTAGCCTAGAATCTGATGTTGGAACAAACTATTTTTGCGAAAGCCCCTTGACACAACCCACCGCCTAGAGGCTTTTTTAGAACCACCAGCCTAGCTGGTGGTTCTCGTATTTACAAAAAGAATTTGGCATAATGCCAAATTCACAAATTACTTATTCAAATAAATAACACTATTTCCTTCTAGGTTTTATTTTTCATACAAATCCTTGTTTATTTTTCTCACATTTGATTTAATGTTTCAATACAGTCAACCTGATAATTTACAATTGATAATAAGAATCAATACATTTAGAATGCCATGTTTTTTCGGACTTTTGTTCCAAAATAAATTCTAATGTTTTTTTATTTTCCATTCTTTCGTCAGGATAAACAAAAATGATTAGACGTTTTTCACTGCCATAGAATCTCTTTTGGATAACCAGCCCTGCTCCTAATTCCGTTTTCATAATCTCTATACGAGTAGAATCTACAGTCTTCTTTTCAGTACCGTCAAATACAATAGCGTCAACCCTATAAGGAAGGTTTCTTTCATCATCTTTATAATCAAGATAAATATTTATTTGATCATAAAAATATTCTACCACCCCTTCCCCATTTTCATCATATTTTCCTCCTGAAAAAAAAGCTTTCTTGACCATGTTTTTATCTAATGAGACTATTCTTGCTTTTTTTTCAACAACCGGATAATCAGTCTTTGACAACTTGCAGGGTGCACAACACCACAAGAAGAAACAAATCGTTAAGAAAGCTATTTTTTTCATTTTCTATACCCTAAGGGTTCTTGAACCAATCATCCATAAATTTCCAAGGTATAATATCAAAGAAAGTATGGGAAATATAATTATTTCCATAGTTATAACTTTTATGATCACTTACACCAGTCGTTCTATTAAACACCCCCTCTATTGAGGGAATAGAAGACAGAAATTGATGTTCTTTTCCATTTATATTCATCTTTATAAGGAACGGGGCGTCTTCTTCCTTAGCCATCCACATTTTTACATTTTTTTCAGGGTTATGGAATTCATTCATTTCGTCAGGATACTCTCCAGTTACCATACCTCTTGCTATCGCATCAGCAACGTGGACCAGATTTCCATACACATTTCAACAAAAATTAGTCATAACCCCTTGACAAAGTAAGGAAACTATCTATATTTGGCTTCGTCAACGAGAAATCGGCGACCTGATTGCTTCATAGCTCAGTTGGTAGAGCCCGCGACTGTTAATCGCGTTGTCCTTGGTTCGAGTCCAAGTGAAGCAGCTTAGAAGACCCGTTCGAAAGAACGGGTCTTTTAGTTTTTCAAAAAACTAGACGTTTTTTTACAGATTTAACGATTCGCTTCATGGTCCATGTTTACGTATTTTGCTAAATTCGTGGGTCGACACAAATAGTTGTTTTTCAGCGCTTGGGATTGTCAAAAACGCGACATTCTTTTCGGTGCTGTTACATAAGGAGCCAATAATGGCACATTATCTCTTTACTTCTGAATCCGTATCCAAGGGGCACCCGGATAAGGTCTGCGACCAGATTTCCGACGCCATCCTGGATGCCTGCCTTGCACAGGACCCCAACAGCCGCGTCGCTTGCGAAACTCTCGTGAACACCGGCCTCGTGGTCATTTCCGGTGAAATCACCACCAAGGCAGTGATCGACTACCAGCAGATTGCCCGCAAGACCATCAAGGGCATCGGCTACGTGAATCCGGAACTGGCCTTTGACTACAAGGGTTGCTCCGTTCTCGTCGCCATGGACAAGCAATCCCCCGATATCGCTCAGGGTGTGGACGCCAAGGCTGCCGACGGTAAGGAAGACGACAAGCAGGGCGCAGGCGACCAGGGCATGATGTTCGGTTATGCCGTGAACGAAACCAAGGAACTGATGCCTCTGCCCATTAGCCTGGCTCACAAGCTCATGGAAGAAATTCAGAACCTCCGCGAAAAGGGCAAGATCAAGTGGCTCCGTCCGGATGCCAAGTCCCAGGTCACCGTGGAATACGACGAAAACGACAAGCCGGTCCGCGTAGACACAGTGGTCATTTCTACCCAGCACGATGAATTCGTGAACGGCAAGGAACTGAAGCACAAGACTATCGAAAAGGAAATCATCGAAAAGCTCATCAAGAAGGTTGTTCCTGCCAAGCTTCTCGACAAGAACACCCGTTACCTGATCAACCCCACCGGCAAGTTCGTGGTTGGCGGACCTCACGGCGACTGCGGCCTCACCGGTCGTAAGATCATCGTGGACACCTACGGCGGCATGGGTCGTCATGGTGGTGGCGCATTCTCCGGTAAGGATCCTTCCAAGGTGGACCGTTCTGCCGCATACGCAGCCCGCTACGTTGCAAAGAACATTGTGGCTGCAGGCCTCGCCCACCGTTGCGAAGTCCAGCTGGCATACGCCATCGGCTACTCCAAGCCGGTTTCTGTGCTGGTGAACACCTTCGGCACCGGCAAGATCAGCGACCGCGACATCGAAGCTATCGTCGCTAAGAACTTCGATCTTTCTCCCGCTGGCATCGTAAAGATGCTGGACCTGAAGAAGCCCGGCTACCAGGCAACTGCAGCCCTCGGCCACTTCGGTCGTGAAGGTGCACGTTTCACTTGGGAAAAGACCGACAAGGCAGCAGCATTAAAGACCGCAGCCGCTAAGCTCAAGTAACTTCCGTTTAAGACGAAAAGAGAGGGCCGTTTTTCAACGGCCCTCTTTTTTATGTTCTCTATAAAGTTAACGTTCTAGGCCCGCGACCTAGTATTCATCTATATCGCTAAAATCACCATTGGCATCGGCCATTTCTTCGAATAGTCCCACATGCCGAACCATGACAATCGCCTTGATCACCAAGAGGGATGCCATCAAGAGAATCGCCGTCATGAACAGGCAGATAACTTGATTCTGAACAAAGCCTGTCATCAAGAAGCCGATAAAGGAAATGCATACTACAAGAACCACATAGGGGAGCTGCGTAACAATGTGGTCCATCAGGGAACAATGAGCGCCCGTAGAAGCCATAATGGACGTATCAGAAATAGGAGAACTATGGTCTCCACAGACTGCTCCCGCACAGACCGCCGACAGGCCAATCACACAGGTTGACGGAGTTTGCGCGTAGTTAAGGATCGAAACAACAATCGGAGCCAAGATCGCAATCGTTCCCCAGCTTGTCCCCGTCGCAAACGCCATGAAGCAAGCCAGCAGAAAGATAAACGCCGGAAGGAACTTCACATAGGCACCAAAATCGCCAATGAAAGTCGTAAAGAAAATTCCGATTCCAAGCCCCTGTCTAGCGATATTTCCAAAGAGCCAGGCCAAAGTCAAAATGGCAATGGGCACCACCATCTGTTTAATGCCGTCGGGAATAGACTTCATGGAATCCGCAAAGGAAACGCTCTGACGTAATCTAAAATAGAAATGGGCAAAAATGTTCGTTACAAAACCACCTACGGCAAGTCCCTTGGAAGCATCGCTGTTGGCAAAGGCATCCAGGAAGCCAACCCCGTCAAAAAGACCGCCAGTCGCGAGAATGCCCACAAGGCTACACACGCACAAAGCCACCACAGGTATGATAAAGTCCCACATGGAACCTACATGTTCTAGAGATTCCTTCTTTTCTTCATCTTCAAAGGGGCGGTCATGAGTAGAATAGACATCGTCATTAAGCTGCGCATTGGCTTCGTGACGAAGCATCGGGCCAAAGTCAATATTCAGCAGCGAAATGAAAACAATCATCAGGATTGTCAGCAGACAGTAAAAGTTGTAGGGAATCTGCATAAAGAACAGGTCAATGCCGTTAATCTTATCGGTTTCGACATAACCCGAAACGGCAGCAACCCAGGAAGATAGCGGAGCGATCATGCAAACAGGGGCTGCAGTAGAATCCACAAGGTACGCCAACTTCGCACGGCTAATCTTATGGGAATCTGTAACCGGGCGGACCACAGTCCCGACGGTAAGGCAGTTGAAGTAGTCATCAATAAAGCAGACAACACCAAGCAATAGGGTAAACAGTAGGGCCCCGCGACGATTCTTCACATGGGAAGAAAGCCAAAGGGTAAAGGCCAAACGCCCTCCACTTCTGTTAACTAGGTCCACAACAATTCCCACCGAAACCAGGAACAAAATAATTCCAAGGTTGCTGGAATTGCCCAATATGTCAAGAAGCCCCACGTTGCTTCCATCGCCGCCCACCATACAGAGGAGCGCCTTACCAGGAATATCTGCAAGGTCATTGGTAGACATCATCAGAATAGCCCCGGAAAAACACCCGTAAAGCAGCGACGAGAAAACTTCCTTTGTCACAACACACATGGAAATGGCGGTTATAGCAGGCAACAGGCACCAGACAGAGCCCACCATTCCTTCTTCATAGACCAGCAACAGCCAAATATGAAGCACGATAAAGAAGCTTATGGCTCCCACAAATTTATGACGTCGGATCCAGTTCATCTAAGCCTGCCTAATCTTTCTACAGGCTTCGCATACTTTCCTGTAATCAGCAAGGAATGTTTCAAACTGCGAAAGAATCTGCGCTTCCTGACAGTCTCTTCCTGCAAATTCCTGACTCTTGGCCAACTCTGAAAATTTCAGGGCTCCGATCATCATGGAATTACTCTTGATGGAGTGTGCGACAATGCCATAATCCTGCCAATCCTTATTTTCAAAATTCCGCTTCAAACGCAATTCATTTTCTGCAAACGCTTCTTCATACATTTCCAGCGCTTCCATATAAAATTCGCGGTTGCCGGAGCAGTAATTCATACCGACACTTTCATCAATCAGCTGTTCTTCCGGTTCCGAAACAACTTCCGAAACATTTTCTATTACGGGAGATGATTTTTTCGAATAGCGAATCAAATCCTTAGGCAGGAATTTCAAGAGAGCCTTTTCCAGGTCCTCGATTCTGATTGGCTTGCCTATATAGCCATCAAAACCCGCCTCCAGGTACATTTCCTTGGCACCAACGATAGCATTAGCCGTCAATGCAATAATGGGAACACCTGCGCACTTATTTCCGAACAACTTCTTCGAAAGTTTCAAGGTTTCCATACCATCCATACCAGGCATCATATGATCCAGGAAGATGACATCGAAATGTTCCTTTTTCATAAGTTCCAGGCATTCCATACCGCTGTTGCATGTAGACACCTGAATTTGCGTATGCTTCATCAAGTGCTGAGCCACACGCAGGTTCATGTTGTTATCATCCACAACAAGTACCTTGGCATCAGGCGCAGTCATACAATCCTGAGAAACAGAATCCTGATTCTTGGAATCCAGATAACGTTTCTGCAAATTTCCAATGGGAGAGCTACCGATAATCATCTGGGGGATTACAACGGTAAACGTAGAACCCTTGCCGTATACACTATTCACACTGATAGAACCATGCATGAATTCCACCAGTTTTGACGTAATGGCCAAGCCCAGTCCAGAACCCTCAATCGTTCTATTTTGCACCAAGTCCAGACGCTGGAAACTCTTGAACAGGCGGGACTGATCCTGTTCGCGGATACCAATACCCGTATCTTCCACCTGGATAACAAGGTCAGCCATGTTTCCATACTCAGGATCAACCCTACGATTTTCCATATTGATCCGGAAATCCACATGTCCCGCTTCAGTGTACTTCACGGCATTGTTAAGGATATTCAGCATCACCTGCTGTATACGAACGGAATCACCAAACAGCAAACTGGGAATCGTTTCGTCTACATAGACATTCAGTTCAAGGCCCTTCTGTTCGGCCTTTACCCCGATCATAGTAGACACATCATTTAAGACAGATCCCAGATCGTAACGGACCTCCACAATTTCCATCTTACCCGCTTCAATCTTGGAGAAGTCAAGAATGTCGTTAATGATGGAAAGCAACATCTGGCTTGCGCCCTTAATGTCTTCAGAATAGGAATGAATTTGAGATTCACTGGATTCACGAAGAATCATCTCGTTCATGCCCATGATTGCATTGATCGGCGTACGGATTTCATGGCTCATATTTGCCAGGAAACTACTCTTGGCCACATTGGCTTCTTCTGCACGGGTCTTTGCATTTTCAAGCTCAAGCTGGTAACTCTGAAGACGACGGATTTCATCATCTACGTCGGCAATGGCCACGACAAAGGAGGACACTTCTTCGGATGCGTCAGACTTGATAAAGGAAATCTTGTGGAAACGGTATACACCATGTTCAAGAGCTCGACACTGGAAACCAAAGGATTTCTTTCCTCTCAGGTTTTCAATCGCATTCTGGAAACTAGACTCCCTACTAACAAGTTCCATATCATCCGGATGGACAATAGACCTAAGCAAGAGCACCAAAGCCTGATCATAGGACAAGTCAACAAAACCGGCAGACCCTAATTTTTCGGCGAAGGTATCCCCCATAGAATAAGGGAACACCAACTTGGTAGAGACGTCCACATAGCAAACAGAATCAAAAGTACCAGCCAAGGTGCTAATAATATCAAAGTTCTTCTGGAGTTCCTTCTTCATCTTCAGCTGGTCACGTGCGGCTCGACTAGCGACAGCACCATTGATAAAGCTGGTCGTCACAAACGCACCAATCACAAGAATCACGAACAACGAAAGGATAATGCTAAGCATCAGGATTCGCTGCACGGAATCATAAAGTTCATTTTCATCGGCCACCATGACAACAAAGAAGGAATCGTATACAACGCGATAGAACACGACGTTGTTCGACCCATGAAGACGAGTCTTCAGCACCCTATTGGTAAGGACTGTATCCTTCTGGGATTCGACACGATCATTCTGCAACAACAGTTTAACCAGATTTGCATTCTCGGTCTGCCAGAAATCCATCTCCAGGAAATTCTTCCCTGTAATAGAAGAATCGGCACTGACCATTACAAAGCCATCCTTAGAAACGATGAAGCTATTCTTCAAGCCGGCCTGATTAACGTTTTCAAGAAGTTTGGAGAAAACATCCATGTGAATATCGACAGAAACCACACCATGACCATCTGCAAAAGTCCGGCTTATGGAAATCACCTGCTTCCTGGTATCTTCGTCCACATAGGGGGTAATGATAGCCACCTCGCCAGGATGCTTGCGAGCCTCGCTATACCACTGACGGGAGTTAAAGTCAAAACCTTCCGGCGGAATCCATCCATCACCGCTGACAAAAATGCTGTCGTAGCGCACATAGATGGAACTAAAGCTGTTACTTACGCTTTCGCAATAAATCTTGTTCTGGGTCACCAGGAATTTTTCCAGGTTCCCATAAGACGGTTCAACCAGGGATTCCAGGGAATAACTGCTAACATTGACGGCATCAATTGCCCTTTCGATGGTATTGTCCAAACGTTCAGCCACAATACCCACATTGGTCAGCCCATCGTTCAAAGTCTGGTCTTTCACCACCTTATAGAAGGAATTGAATATGTAGACAACCACGACCAGCAAAACTGAAATCATGGCAATCAAGGTCAAGACATATTCAATGAGGCTCATGCGAGACAAACGTCGCAATTCCTCGAAAAGCGATCCTTTCCTAGATGTCAATACGCTACGAAACTTCACAATCTTTCTCCTTATGAAGAAAGATAACAAAAAAGTAAATTTCGCCTATTCGCTAGAACTAGAACTGGAAGTACAAGAAAGGGTTATAGCTTTGCGTAAACAAGGCCAGCACCGCCACAACAAAAACTACAAGAGCGAGAATCACTCGTTTTGTAGAAATCTCACTGCACCAATCATATGAGCGGAAACGCCAGAAAGACAAAAGTCCCGCCACACCCATAAAGAATACGCAGCTCGGTGTAAATATCTCCGCAGCAAGAATCGGGTCGGCTCCGCTGACTGCATTAAGACCAAGCAAGGATTTCCACATCCTAAAAGCCTCGCCAATATTGTCTGCACGGAACAGTACCCAGCCAAACAACACAATCACCTGAGTCAGGATCACCTGAACAAGCTTCGGAGCGCGAGAATACAAGGCTTCCTTATTATGGGCGCGTTCAATAATCATGAAGAACGCATGATAGAGTCCCCAACAGACAAAAGTCCAGTTTGCGCCATGCCACACGCCACTAGCGAACATCACCAGAAACAGGTTCAGATACAAGCGGCCCTTGCTTACGCGGTTACCACCCAGGGCAATATACAGGTAGTCACGGAACCAGCTGGTTAGGGAAATATGCCAGTATTTCCAGAATTCCGTAATGCTCTTGGCTCTGTACGGGCCATTAAAGTTCCTAGGAAAGTGGAAACCCAGCATCAAGCCAAGACCGATGGCCATGTTGGAATAGGCAGAAAAGTCAAAGTAAATCTGGAACATGTAGGCCAGAGCGCCCCACCAGCTATTCAGCACGCCCGGAGCATCGGCGGCAAATACTCTGTCTGCAATAATGCCTACGTTATTGGCCAGGAAAATTTTCTCGCCAAAACCGAAGCAGAAGAACATTATACCACGAACAAAGTTTTCCAAGGTATGAGTACGTGAATCCAGTTCCTCGGCCACCGTATTATAGCGGACAATAGGACCAGCCACCAGCTGGGGGAACAGAGCCACATAGCAGGCAAAGGTCGCCAGGTTCTTGACAGGAGGTGCAGTACCGCGCCAGATATCAATGGCGTAGCTCATGGACTGGAAGGTATAGAAAGAAATACCCACCGGAAGCAGGACTGTCATCACATGGAAAGGTTCGCCCCCGAACTTTTCTATAACGGTATTAATGGCTCCCATGCCGAACATGTAGTATTTAAAGAAGGCCAGCGCCCCCATATTTACCACCATGGCAAGGCCAAGCCCAAAATTCCGCTGGAAACGGGAAGCCCCTTCCGCAGAAATCAATTTTCCGGAATAGTACACCACCAGCGTGGAACCAAGCATCAAGAACACTAGCCAAGGTTCCAGCCAACCATAAAAGATGTAACTGAAGACAGTTATGAAAAAGTTCAGGTAGGAATGTCTAGCACCCAACTTGAACAACACAAAATAGCCGACCAGGAACGTCGGCAGGAAATAGAACAAGAATATCTGGGAAGAAAAGACCATGAAAAAGGGTATGAGGTATGAGAGGCGAAGGACTATTCGTTAACTTCTACAGCGAGATAGCGGGGAGCTTCGTCGTCGAAGTATTCATCTTCTACGGCACCATCCCAGTTGCCCTCGAGAGGAATCAACTTCAGCTTGTGCTTGGCCTTGGCCTTGAACTCGCCAACATTACCCTTGGCCTTGTCAGCCATCTTGTCGGTAACCTTACCGCGGGCGATCAGGGGATTATAGACACCTACCAGAATTTCCTTGGCATCCAATTTGCCGGCTGTAACAGCCAGAACTTTATATTTGAACACATACACATAGCTGTACAGGTCATTAGACGGCATCTTACCAGGAATTTCAGTCAAACGACCTTCCACAGAAATAGGATCGGCAAAAGTAAAGGCAACAAAAGCCAAAAGAACAAGCGCAAACTTCTTAAACATAAAGCTCCTTAGTTTTTCTCTAAATATAACTAAATCCCCCTTAGAAAAACTAAAAGACCCGCTCTTTCGAACGGGTCTTTTAAGCTGCTTCACTTGGACTCGAACCAAGGACAACGCGATTAACAGTCGCGGGCTCTACCAACTGAGCTATGAAGCAATCAGGTCAGTGAGTTTCCTCATTGATGGTGCCAAAGATAGATTATTCTGCACTATTGTCAAGGGTTTCTCTCGAAAAAAGTGAAAAATCTTTATGGAACCAGGGCATTCATTTCGTCTGGGAAATTCCGGCACTCAAAAGTTCGCGGTTCTTTCCAGTAGGGCAACTGTATTTCTGCTTTATAGGCGTACAGCATTTGGGTTCTAGCCCCGAGAATCGCATAATCTTCATCGGACAAGGCATCTTCCTTGCTCAGCTCACCTCGGGCACGGGCTTCTGCCACGGCATCAGACATTTTTTCATAAAAACGGCCATCAAAACTATATAGGCGGTCCCCAAGAATCGGATATCCTAATTCCGACAGGTGTGCGCGAATCTGATGTTTTCGTCCGGTGATCAGTTCCGCTTCAACCACGGAATAATTCCCGGCAGAGGCGACCCCTGCCCCGACCTTGCGGAAAACCGTATGACACGGTTTTCCGTCGTCAAAATGGTGCATGCGCAAGCGCAGGTGGTCATTGGGATCTTCGCGTAAAGGCATCTGACAGTCAACGGCTTCCTCAGGAAAATCCCCACGGACCACCGCCATATAGAACTTCTTCAGCAAGATTCGGTCCAGATTTTTCTGAAAACGGGCAGCGGTTTCTGCATACCTGGCAAACAGCATCAAGCCTCCCGTATCCCGATCAAGTCGATGCATGGGAGTCGCCGTTTCGCAATCCGTTCCTCGACGAACAATGGAGGTAAAAGTATTATAGAAAATACGCCCTGTATGATGAACCGGAACGCCGGCAGGCTTGGCGATTACCATGAATTCGTCATCTTCGAAAACCACGTCATAGTTCGTAGGAACTTCAGGTTCGGTGTAATTTTCCACATGGTACACCACCTTGTCGTTCTTATGAGCCACAGAGTTTTCGTCAGCCACAACCCCATTAATCGTTACCAGACCGCGGGAAAGTTTTTCAGACCAATCAGTCCTGCTGTGATAGGTAAAACGGGCGCACAAGGAATCCAGCAAGAGCCAGCCGTTATGTTCCGGCTGAACCACGCTTTCAAAATACATATCAGAAGGAACGGGCATAGATAGTAGGTAGTAGGAAGTTGGAAGTAGGTATGAGTTAGTATTGTCGCGTCGGAGGCGTCTTGCTTATTAATTTGTATCTCGTAATTGATAATTCATAATTAAACTGCAAGATCCCTCGACTCCACGTTGTTCCGCTCGGAATGACACGCACACGCTTCACCGTTCATTGTTAATTGTTCGCTCCCAACTAGTCTCTGTACAGGTTGTGGTCCTTGATATACTGATAAACCTTTGGATCCAGGCCTTCGGGTTTTTCGTTACACAACAGAGCCTTGCGGATGGCCGTACTGGAATAAATCCCTTCAAAGCCTTCATCAGGCCCAAGCCATAGAAGATCTGCATAACCATTAGCCTTATGTTTCTTCATATCAGGTTGCGGATACCCATTGCGGGCAAACACAATCAACTCGATATCACGCAACAACAGGTGCCCATTGTAGTTCGTGCCAAAGAAATTCATGGGATCACGCCAATGAGGAATTCCTTCGTAAGTATCAGCTCCAGTCAGCAACCGGAAATTAATTTCCGGGAATTTTTCCTTGAGCCCCATAAGGAACACATAAGACCCGCGATAATCGCCCTGCTCTATTTCAAGATCGGAAAGAACCAGACGATTGTCACCAGCAAAGGCCAGTTCCAACATGGCAAAACGATCTTCAGCGCTAGCATTCAGAATCTTATCCCAACGATCGGGGCTAGGCATGAACCATACCTCATCGCAGAAGCCTCGTTCCAGACAAATTTTCGCAACTCGGATGTGGTCGTTATGAACAGGGTCAAACGCACCGCCCAGAACAGCTACATTTTTTTCAAAATTGCTAGAAGACATAAGCGGCAAACCCAATATTAAACTGCAAGCGACTTCCGTTCACGTTCTTTTCGAGAAACGGATCGAAGTGATCCAGGACCCAGCGGTATTCCACTTCGGCAACCAGCATCGTCTTCGAAAAAATGTTAAGTATCGTTCCAAAACCGGCACCCCATTCATTCCAGGCAACGTCTCCGAGATCACTCAATTCCTTTACACGAGAATAGGTTCCCATCAGGTAAAGTTCGCCCAAAAGATGAATACCCAGCACAACATCAAAGTCGGAGTGCTCAATTTCATAGTCATTCTTACCGTCTAGGGATTCTTCATAATCGAAAAAGCCGTAGCCCACGCGAACAAAGCCAAATCCCGGATACCAGACACCAACCATCGGTTCTATCTGGCGAAGTCCCAGGCCGCGTTCAGAACCAACACCAGTTCCGGAACCAAAACCTAAGGCTGCACCCACGAAAAACGGAGTCCTAATTCCCGTGGTAGACGCAGAACCTTCGGCATTCCCTCCAGCGGCAGCGCCAGAAGTTCCAGCGGCCCCAGAAGCCCCCGTATAACCGGTAGCACCGGCAACTTGGGCAAGCCCAACCGAAATACAAAAAAGAACAATGGCAATAATTTTTTTCATGATACTAACACCACAGCCACAGCAAGACCCACAGCCACATTCGAAGCCGCGTCAACTTTGGTCCACATAAAAAATTTTCTGTCAATTTTCGAAAGCGAAAAAATCTGTACAATTTCCATGTGCGAAAGAATGACGGTACAGACCATCTTTGCAGCAACAAAACCAATAACCCAATAGGCAAAGTTTGAAAAGAAGACCAGCGAAACAAACGTCAGGGACATCAAGCCAGTCAGCACAAAATTAGATCGCTTAACAGCAATCTCATCCGATTCGCTTTCCTTAGCCAGACGTTTAAATTCTTCAACCTTGTCACAAACAGCCTCATAACCAGTCATTAGCTGGTAAAGATTATATCCCAGCAGAATGACCGCGGCAACCAATGTTATTTTAGCCACAAAATCCATATCAATCCTTGGAATTCAAAATACGGAGATAGCTTGCATAACGAGCGCGGGATAGGGATCCATTTTCAACGGAAGCCAACACGGAGCAGCCCGGTTCCTTGACATGAATACAGTTGCTGTACTTGCAGGTAAACAGGTCTCCATCGAAGAAACCCGGGAAAATTTTGGCCAGGGTTTCAGCTTCCATATCCATAAGCCCAATGGAACGGATACCCGGAGTATCGATGACCACACCACCCTTTGGGAAATCTTCCAGGGGAAGGTCAAACAGACTAGAAGACGTTGTAGTATGGCGGCCCTTGCCATCACGTTCACGGACGGCACCAGTCTGAAGTTCAGCTTCAGGAACCAAGGCGTTGATCAAGGTGGACTTACCTACCCCGCTCTGACCACTGAAAACAGAAGACTTTCCATCCAGTTCCGCACGAAGGACCTCAAGACCTTCACCGCTCCTTACGCTTACGGGAATCACCTTGTCGGCAATAGACATAAAGTCGCGGATATCATCAGAAAGGTCGGCCTCGCCATTGGGAAGCAGGTCCATCTTCGTCAAAACCAGCACAAAAGGCAGGTCATTCAAATTTGCTGCCAGCAGGAAGCGGTCCATAAAACCATAGTTGAATTCCGGCTGGGTTACGCTGGCTACAATGACCACCTGATCAATGTTGGCAGCCAAGGTCTGCTGTTTGTAAAAGCTATCACGGGGACCGGGGCGCTTCAGTTCGCTCTTGCGGGGCAAGACACGTACCACACAATACTTCTGGGAACCGACACCATCGCCTTCATCTTCGGCGTCATTTACCTGCCCAAGAAGCACGCGGTCACCCACAGCAGGGAATTCACCCAAAGTCTTGGATGTAGTGGCTCGGTACATGGCCGTTACGATATTAGCGGAAAGCGGAGAGTTTAAAGGAGAAAGGGATTCTGAGCTACTTTCGTCTTTCGTCTCAAATTTCTCGTTTTTCGTCTCTAATCGCACTTCGCAGGTGCGGCGGTGGACTTCAAGAACCAAGCCCTCTACGCAATTTTCCTCACCGATATTCTCGATGGGATTTTTCACCTTCTTGATTTTCGCTTTCTTGAATTCTCGGCTGTAACGCTCCTTGATAGGGCGTTCATCCACCACACCGCTTTCCAGTTCCTTCATCACGTCAATACGACGGCTGCGATGGTCGCGGCGAGTCGGACGCACAGAACGGAGAGGCAGTTCTTCTTCAGCATCGAAATCCAGATCAAAGTCGACATTTCGACCCAGGTCATTTCTCATCGGCCACTCCGTTCTTCAAGTTCTTCTTTTCTTCCACACGTTTCTTGGCCGCCAGGCCCGCATCGGAATCTTCCCGTTCGCGGGCTTCATCCAATTCCGCTTCCGTCACAGGGCGGCCCCTGCGAATGGATTCCATAATGAAGTGGATGGCCTTAAGACGTCCATTACATTTTTCGATACAGTTGTCGTAGAAGCCTCGAGTCTTATAATCCCATTCGGGGACGATTTCCGAAGCATACAAAAAATGTTCGATACAAATCGAAAGCTGATCAGCCTCTCTTCTCAGGTCTTCTATTTTGCTTTTCGTGAAAAATGCCATACAAGAAACAAATATATAAAAGTATTTCTTGCAAAAAAAGAGTCGCACTTCCTAGGTGCGGCTCCAACAAATTAAAGTTTAACAATTCACTCACTAGACGGATGTTTTCCAAAGGCCATGGAGGTTGCAATATTCATACACAGCAATAACCTCGTCTCCCTTTTGTATGGGGAATACACAGGCCGGAGCATCTCCCGGATTCAAGTATCTAATTTGATACCCATTCTTCAGTTCCAGAAGAATCCACTGAATATAATGTCCAGCGGCCATGGGGTGTGCAACAGAACCTACGGAAACCTTTGCTGCGTTTTCAGTAAGAACCACAACAGGAACATGCTTTTCCTTGGCCGCATCAACTGTATTTGGAACAAGTTTTTCCATGTTCAGGAAACATTCCGAGGGAGCCTCGTTCCTTTTCACGTCGATGATAATATTGCCACTTTCGTTGCAACGATAAAATGCCATTTCCATATTCTACCTCCTTAGGATAAAGGCGATAATAATATACCAAATAGTCATTTTTTAGACCATAAATGAAAATTTTCATTTTTTCATCTTTCTATCTTTCAAATATGCTCATGACCTTAATCAAAATGACTCGTCCCGTGAATATCGTCATCGCCGTTGTGACCTTGTTCATCGGATATTTTCTGCAGGGTGTTCTCGATTTTGGTGCCAGCGATGTTCCAGCATACAGTCTTGTTCTGCAAGCTCTAGGCTTTGCCCTAGCCATCGGTTTTGGAAACATCCAGAACGATGTCCTTGATTTTGAAAGCGATAAGCTGAACCGTCCTGAACGCCCCTTACCTAGCGGGAAAATTTCATTGAAAGCCGCCAATGCCTCCTGGATTACCATGATTGTCCTAACAATCGTCTGTGGATTCGCCGACTCCCTGATTTCGGGTACGTTCTTTGCGGCTCTTGTCCTTTTGCTTATCGCCTACAACAAGAAGCTGAAACACATTCCCCTGCTAAAGAATATGACCGTAGCATTCCTATGCACGACCCCGCTAATCCTCACTCTCATCTACCCGATTATCCCCAGAGAAACCGACATTGAACCCATGAGCCTGAGTGCGAAATTCGGATTTCTGTACCCCGCCATGATGTTTGCATTCCTGCTTACAACCGTCCGCGAAATCTACAAGGACCTTGAAGACGAATCTGGCGACCTGATGGCAGGCATCATCACCTTCCCCATTGCCGCAGGCGCCCCTACAGCACGACGCCTGGCCGGAGCCATCCTGATCTTTACCTGGATGCTCCTCCCCCTTCCCACGATCCAAGGATATTATTCCACCATTTTTCTGATTCTAACCCTGGCGACCCTGACCCCCACATTTGCGACAATTCTTATCCAGACACAAAAACAGAACTACCGCAAATCCCAGAAGCTAGTCAAGATATCCATGTTTGTTGGCCTAATCGCCCTGGTGATCAGCACGGCAATATAGACCGAAAGCCCAAAATATGGGTGACAGAAAATGTAAAAGCAAACTTGAAAAAAGGTTTGTTTTTACACAATCTGTAAAGAAAACCGCTTTTTTAGGCAAAATTCGTCAAAAAATAACAAAAAAAGACCCTTAACGTCCTTTTCGGCAGAGTTTAACTTTTTTGCCGCTTGATTCCCTTGCTTGCACCAAATGCGGTGAGCTACGGCCCCTGAGGCAGAGGGAATTTCATTTCCAAAGAGGCGTTATGCTCGAAGAAATTCATGAAGAATGCGGCGTCATCGGCATTTTCAATGGCGAGAACGTAGTCCGCAATGTTACCATGGGTCTGTACGCTCTGCAGCACCGCGGTCAGGAATCCGCAGGCTTTGCAGTGACCGACGGCGACAAGATTCGCGTCCGTAAGTCCATGGGTCTGGTTTCCACCCTCCTGCAAGAACACAACGTAGACGAATGCCCGGGTAACACCTGCATCGGCCACGTTCGTTACAGCACCACAGGCGCAAGCACTCTGGCAAACGCTCAGCCCATCCTGGTGAGCTGCAAGTGGGGCCAGCTGGCAGTAGTTCACAACGGTAACATCACCAACGCAACAGAACTTCGCCAGGAGATGGAAAACGAAGGTCACATCTTCCAGACCACCTCAGACTCAGAAATTCTTCTTCATGAAATCGCACGCACAGAAGCCGATGACTTGGGACAAGCAATCAAGAAAGCTATTACCAAATTCACCGGCTGTTTTTGTCTGATATTCATCAGCAAGGACACCATGTACGTGGCCCGCGACGGCTTCGGTTTCCGCCCGCTCTCCATCGCACGTATGGGCAAGTCCTGGTGCGTGGCCTCCGAAACCTGCGCTTTCGATTTGCTGGGAGCCAACTACGTTCGCGATATCCAGCCCGGCGAATTCCTGACCATTACCAATAACGGCCTCCATTCCGAACGTTTCACCCAGAAGGACCGTCTAGCCCACTGTATTTTCGAGTACATCTACTTCAGCCGTCCGGACTCCAAGATCTTCGAGCAGTCCTGCGACAAGGTCCGCCGCAAGATGGGCAAGCAGCTGGCCAAGGAATGTCCCGTAGACGCAGACATCGTCATTTCCGTTCCGGACAGTGCAACGACCGCAGCCCTGGGCTACGCACAGGCCAGCGGCATCCGCTTTGAAATTGGCTTGCTCCGTAACCATTACGTGGGCCGCACCTTCATTGACCCCACCCAAAACGTCCGTGAACAGAAGGTAAAACTGAAGTTCAACCCCATCGAAGGCGTCCTCAAGAACAAGCGCGTCTGCGTGGTGGAAGACTCCATCGTCCGCGGCACCACCCTGAAGATCCTTTCCAAGATGCTCCGTGACGCAGGCGCTCTCGAAGTCCACATCCGTATTGCATCACCTCCGGTAGCACACCCCTGTTTCTTCGGCATGGATTTCCCCAGCCAGGGCGAACTTGCAGCCAGTTCCATGACTCCCGACGAAATCGCAAAGATGCTGGGCGTAGAAAGCCTTGGCTACCTCAGCGTAGAAGGCATGAAGGAATGTACCGGCGAAGGAGAAAACTACTGCGCCGCCTGCTTCAACAACGACTATCCCGACTATATCGGTATTGACGCCAGCAAGAATCGCTGCGGCTAACTAGGATATAGGCGAAAGGAGAAAGATTAAAGATATTCCTTTACGCTTTAACCTTTCCGCTTTACGCTAATTAACGCTTTACGCTAAAAAGGCTTTCCAATGGAAAGCCTTTTTTTACTAGACCTGGTCAAAGGTCCACTTCACATGTTCCATCAGCTGTTCATGGGGATCAAAAGCTAGGCCAAAACGATCCTTAATCTTGCTGACATCGAACAGAATCGGATCATCGCCCCAACCCAAATCCTTCTCCACAATTTTAGAAGTGGAATCCGGCTTCAAAGAAAGAGCCATCTGGGCAATTTCCTTCCAGCCCACCCAGCATTCAGACATACCGAGGAAGATTTCCTCATTCAAGTCGGATTCCAGAAGATTCACATAAAGTTCAGCCTGATGACCAGCAAAAATAAACTGGGTACCATCATTCTTGATAATATTGATGTCGCGGTTTTCCTTGACGGCCTTTACGATATCGAAGAAGCGACGGTCCGGCTGGCAGCAACCATCAGGGTAAGCGGGATTACCGAAAGTATACCCCGGGCGGATAATATTGCGAGCCATTTCCACCTTGGGGAACTGATCCCCGTAACCATGGGAAAATCCCAGCACAAAAGCTTCGCCTGCGGCCTTGGTAGCCCCATAGAGATCCATGGGCAGATTGCAGGTTACTTCCCGCATTACAGGACGTATACGTCCCATGGCTGCGGTACTGCTGGTATAAATAAACTTCTTGCACCCCGCTGCCGCCGCACTTTCCAACAAATTAACGGTCGCACGGGTATCGTTCATCAGCATGGTAGAGGGAGTCTCACCCCACCCCAGAGCCACATGGATACAGGCATCGCAGCCCACCAAGCCCTGAGCCATCTTTTCAAAGTCGGTTAAAGCACATTCAACAAAGCTAACCTGGGGAATTTTCTGTAAAGAAGGAACCTTATTAGGATGACGCGTGGCGATAACCACTTCATGCCCCTTGGCAAGCAAGGCTCGGACTACATAGTGACCAATAAAACCAGTTCCACCGGTAACAAAGACCTTCATATTTTACCTCTTTTTTTAGAAATATACATAGCAAAACCCAGAAACAAAAAAAACTGGACGCAAAAAAGTTTTCCCCCGTAAACACATTGGGACATTTGAGGAACGCTTCGCTTGTGGTATGAGGTCGGAGCTTCGCTCCTAGAGGTTTGGGCTTCGGGATGCAGGTCACTAACCACTAACCACTAACCACTAATCACTAACCACTAATCACTAACCACTGTATATTTACTACATTGTCAAGGTAAGATTTTCAAGAGGTTTTATATGGCACGCATGCGCGTTCTCGTTTTGATGGGTGGTCCGTCCACCGAACATGATGTTTCTGTAGTTAGCGGTACCGGTGTGGTCCGCGCCATGAATCCCGACAAATACAACATCCACCCGGTCCTTATCGACAAGGATGGTACCTGGCACTGGTCTTCCCGCGAACTTTCCCCGTACCAGAAGGACAACTTCTCCGTGAACTACTTCCGCGGTCTGGAAGGCACTGCCGCCAACACCAAGAAGAACCCCGCCCTTTCTGAACTTCCCGACGCCGACATCGCCTTCCTGGCACTCCACGGCAAGTGGGGCGAAGACGGCCATGTGCAGGCTCTTCTTGAAAACTGGGGTATCCCCTACACCGGTTGCGGTCTTTTGGCTTCCGCTCTGGCCATGGATAAGATCAAGTCCAAGGAAATCTATCGCGCCAACGGCATTCCCACTCCGCCCTACCGCGTGATATTCAAGCACGACTTTACTGGCGACACCCTGGTAAGTGTTGCTGACGAACTGGGCTTCCCCCTGGTCATCAAGGACCCGCTGGGCGGCTCCTCCATCGGTATCGGCATCGCCAAGGATCTTGACGAAGCCGGCAAGATCGCCCAGGACCTGTTCAAGGATTCCAACCGCCTCCTCTGCGAAAAGTTCATTGCCGGTGGCGAAGCTAGCTGCGGCTACATCGAAGGTGAAAAGCCCCTGCCGCCTACCGAAATGCGCATGACCACCCGCGAATACTTCGACTACGAAGCCAAGTACAACGGCGAATGTAAGGAAGTGACCCCGGCTGAATTTGCTCCGGAACTGACCGCACGCATCCAGGAACTGGTGAAGAACGCTCACTACGCTCTGGGTGGTGCCGGCTATAGCCGTACCGACGTCCGCATTACCAAAGACGGTGAACTGTTCGCTATCGAAACCAACACCCTGCCCGGCATGACCCCCACAAGCCTCTTGCCCCAGCAGGCCGCCTGCAACGGTATTACCTACAGCCAGCTCATCGACATGATTATCGAAAAGAGCCTGTACATTAAGAGGTAAGAGGATAAATAAAGGTTAAAGGTTAAAGGTTAAAGGATATAGATTCTTCTTTACGCTTTATCCTTTCCGCTTTACACTAGCCTTACGAATTATGAATTATTAGATCAAGTAAGGCGGCAAGGCCGCGATTATTTAGTCTCGTACTTCATAATTCATACTTTGTAAATGAGAGCAAATGAAACTTGATCTTTTTGTAGATACTTCCCGTAAGGGGATTTCCATGGGATTATCCGACAGCACGTCTGGATTGTACCAGGAGACTGTAGATGCTTCTGCCCGTGGCGAAACCGCATCCGCTATTCTAGACGATCTGCTTGCCCGCGTAGGCGCAAAGCTAGACGACATCAAGCGAGTGCTAGTCACTGTGGGACCGGGATCCTTTAGCGGTCTCCGTACGGGAGTCGCTTTCTGTCAGGGACTTTGCTTTAGCGGCAAACGTGAACTTTGTGGAGTCAGTACCTTGCAGGCTCTGGAATGCTTTGGCGGTAACGACAATTCAGCCGAAGTCGCCGTGGTAATCCGTGCACGCCCTGGTTACTGGTACTTACGTCAGACAGTTGATGGCAAGGCCGAAGAAAGCTTTATCGAGACCACCGAAGTAGTAGAACGCCTTAAGGCACATCCCGTAAAGACCGTCGTTGTGGATGAAGCGGCCTCCGCCGATGAAACCTTGAGCGCACTGTTTGCAGAAATCGCGGCAGCCGCCGTTCTTGACACCGGCAAGCCTCTGAACATGTGGACGTCCCTATTTACCAAGGTTCCGCCCAGTCTGATTCAGGAAGCCAACTACATCCAGCCATCTTACTTCGAAAAACTCAAATAGAGTTTTACCCGAGAATCGATGTCAATCCGCAAAATGGAAATTGCAGACATTCCAGCAGTTCTTGCCATACAGGAAGAACTGCAGTTTCAGGAATGGAACGAAAAACAGTTCGCCAGCGAGATCCGCGCAAATTACGCCAGCTGTCTGGTGTACGAATCCGACAACGAACCGCAACCAGCTATTCTCGGCTACGCAATTTTCCATATCCTAGGCCCCGACTCCGAATTGTTAAGTATCGCCACCCAAGGCCATCAACAGCAAAAGGGAATCGGTCAGCAACTTCTGGACGCAGGATTCAGCCAGCTAAATTTCGCGGAAGGAGACTGTTGCTTTCTGGAAGTCCGAGTCGGTAACGAAAAGGCAAGACGATTCTACGAGAAGAACGGTTTCAAAATTTATGGCACCCGCAAGAAGTACTATTCCGATGGAGAGGATGCTGTACTCTACAAGACAGGTTCCTAAATATTAGGAGTTTCAATTGGCAAAGTCTCTCAGCAAAAAGCAGATCCGCGCACGCCGCATTATTGCAAGCCTCATCGCAGCGGCAGCAGTCATTGTCATCATCCTTTTCTATCTGGTCATCACAGAAAGCGGCCATTGGCTGGTTGACGATGACGAAATAAACCACGTTACCTGGGTTGCCGTTCTCGACGGACAATCAGCAGACCTGGAACGTATTGACTACGCAGCAGACCTTGTCGCTAACGGCCAGGCCGACTCCGTCTTGATTTTAGGCAGACGTTGCCTACGCAACCGCAGCAACGCGGAATTCTACGTCGAAGAATTTATGAGATTAGGAAGTTTCGACAGCAACGCGGTCTTCCTCGCCCCTCACGACGATGCCTCCACCATCGGCGAAGCCTTCACCATTATCCCCTGGCTAAAGAAACACAATGCCGACACGGTCTTGCTGCTGACTTCCGCAGCCGCCTCCCACCGAGTCAAGAAAATATTCTCGACCCTTTCTGGAGAAAAACCTGTATACAAGACCGTAGACATCCACCATTATCAGTACAACGCCGATTCCTGGTACACCAATCGCGAATCCCGCAAGACCTGGATTAGAGAATGGGCAGCCTTGGCTATGGCCACATTTGAACTCTGGCCGGCAGGAATTCTAACACCCAATGATTCCGCCTTCTACAAAAGGATTCAGTCCCTCAAGGAATTTGAAGAACAGAAAAATCCTGTTGTAGATTTGCAGTCCTTGATTCCAAAGGTTTCAGAAAAAAGCAAGGCCGTGGATACCATTCCCGAGCCTGCTAAAGAAACAACAGACTCAGTTATAAGCAACGAGTAAAGCCAATACAGCCGTCAACGGAGCGTTCCAGTTGATGGCTGTTTCATTACTGGCAAAGGAACACTGTTCATCGGTGTAAGAGTATCCGGGCAATTCATTAGGATATGTCGGAAAACGATGCAAGTCCTGACGATCCGCATTGATTCCCCCCACAAGCAACCCCGGAATAGGGTCCACCACCTTGTCTGAATGGCTCAAACGATGATGAGGGCGTTTAGGCGAACTCCAGGCAGAACCCGTCACAAAGCTGACATTCAACGGATTACGTCCATAGACAAAATTCAACTGTTCCTGGCTCCACTTAATCAAGGATTGCCCCTCTACGGTTTTCCGCCAGGTGTTTACAACCATCAAGGTTAGCGCATGGTTAGAAATTTCACCATTGCTACCCCAGATAAAACTCCGTATCGACAATCCATAAGGATCCGCCTGCTGTAAGCGAATTATCTCGGCGGCGACACCCTCTAGAGTCTTACGGGCTCGATCTCGAAGTTCCACGTCAAAGTCCTGCAAGGCCAGAGCAATCCACCCAAAATTCTGGGTATCACGCCAGTCCAGTCCCAGCTTGATCTTGTTCTTATCCATATCCTTCAAGAGGATTGAACGCAAACTATCCATGGACTTTTTCGGGAAACTCTTCACGCCTTGCAACTCACGATAAAGCATGCTGCGGACCCAGAAAAACTCATCCGTATAACAGGAGTCTCCATAGCCGCCACTGCCTTCTGTATTATGAGGCCAATCCGCCTCAGGATTCCTGCAAGCCCACTGATAGGCCCGAATAGAAGCCCCCAGACACCGATTGGAAAAAGCTCGGTCGGAACCACGATAGACGCGGCTGGCCGCAGCCATACACCCAGCAAAATTCAAGGTCGATGTAGTTGACTTACCAAGAATCAAACGCTTCCGCGTGGAATCAGAAACCGTCGGAGTCACAAAGCCATCCCAACGTTCGGGAGTCACCTTGAAAAAAACGCCCCCATCTTCATCCTGCATTTTCAAGAAGAAATCCAGTTCAAAACGAATTTCATCTTTCAGACTAAAAGGCAAATTGAAGGTTCCACCTTCGTTGATCACATCTTCGGCAAGAGATCCCTTAGCCTTCTTTTGGCGCAAACGTTCATCACACAGTTCGCAGGCAAGCAAAAGGGTTCCTACAGAAACGCCACCATTCACAATGTACTTGCCATAATCACCGGCATCATACCAGCCACCATGGGCATTCCACACGCCTTCGCGGTTCATGGAGGCATGAAACTTGATGCAGTCGTCAAAATGGGCTGCAGGCCTTGCCCACGGTCCTGCAAATTCACGGGTCAGCTCAACACCGCTACGCTGGAAATAAAAAGATTTGATGTTGGCCTTCAGCTGTCTAAGAACCCAGTCATCAGAAATTTCAAATGCAGGCGACTCAAAAAGCAGACGGTCATTACCGGAATTTCTACCCAAGAAAATCAGAATACGATAGGAGCCCGTTTCGTGAACATTGGAAAAAGTTCCGCTCCAGAGGGATTCCCCCGTATAACCGCAGACGCCGTCATTTTTGAAAGAGCCCTTTTCAAAACAGCCCTTGTAATCAGCGAAACCCGACGCACCGACAATACGGTAATACAGCATCGGCCATTGAGACTCCTCCACATCTAGGCAGCGGGGATTCAAAAAGAAAACCTTGGGACCATTAGGCAAATAACCTATATGGTTATATCGAATCGGCATGTTTAACTGTTCTTGGGCGTCCATACCCTAAGAATATATTAAAGGAGCCCGACAAATGGACTCCTTTATTTGAAAATAACGTTTACTCTTGGAACCGACTCCGCATCAAGGCGATTTCGGCTGCGTAGCCTGGCAATTCATTGGGGGTTTCAAGATAGAACGGCAAATTTTTTAAGGAAGGATGATTTACCACACGGGTTAAAGCTTCCAAGCCAATAAAACCGCCACCAATAACCTCGTGACGATCCTTATGGCTACCCATGGGATTCTTGCTATCGTTCAGATGTATCGCCTTCAGCTTGTCCAGACCAATCACCCTGTCAAACAGCTCCAGCACATCGTCCAGATGATCCACAATATCGTAACCACCATCAAAGACATGGCAGGTATCCATGCAGACACCCATCTTGCTAGAAAGTTCTACCCTATCGAGAATAGCCTTCAATTCCTCAAAGGTTCGACCCACTTCAGAACCCTTTCCAGCCATGGTCTCCAGCAGGACAGTCGTCTTCTGGGACGGTTTCAGCAGACGGTTCAGCATAGCCGAAATAAATTCGATACCGACTTCAGCCCCCTGCTTCACATGACTTCCGGGATGGAAGTTGTACATCGCTCCAGGAAAATGATCCATACGGAAAATATCATCGGCCATTACATCTTCTGCGTACTGACGCAAGCCTTCATCTGCAGCACAGGCGTTCAACGTATAGGGAGCATGGGCCAAAATGGGGGCAAACTGATTCGCTTCCAGCAATTCAACCAGTTTTAAAGCATCCGCCTTGTCAAAAGGCTTGGCCGCACCGCCACGAGGATTCCTGGTAAAAAACTGGAATGTATCTGCACCAATAGAAAGAGCGGTCTGCCCCATTGCAAGGAAACCGCTCGAAGAAGAAAGATGACAACCGATATGCAACATAACTAGAATGAGTAATTCAGGGATGCAATAATATAAAGGTCCTTATATTCGTCAGCCAGATTGTCGGGTCTGTAATTCATGACCGTACCAAGAGTCCAAACCGTATAAAGTTTATCGGAATGATTTACGCGCAGAGCCACAGAACCATTCAGATCCAATTCCATTTCATCCATTTTCTGCTTTCTGACTTCGTAGTCCAGGAAATTCTGACGAACGCCACCATTCAAGGTCAGTTCCAGGAACTGGTTTGCCATGGGGAACGTCATATTTTCATCCAGGATCCATTCAAATTCAGTCATGTTGTTGCGATTGAAAATCTTGTAACGGGGAGTCACAGACAGCACATTCTTGAATCCGCCAACAGTCGTTGCCAGAGAAATAGGATAGCGCTGTTCAAAGAATTCACTGCCATGGAATTGATATCCGAGAATACCGAAAGATTCATCAGACAAGTCCAGACCGTTCAGCAACTTATCCTGAACAAATTCCGAATAATCCTTGCGAACCATAAGGGAGGCGCCAACCTTCAAAACGTTCATCGGCAACTTAAATGTCAAACCGATCTGGGCATGATGTCTTAAGATCTTTTCATCAAACTGCGTAGCCAGATATTCGTACTTAGACAAGCCATAGTAATGGGCCCAGTGGGCAGAGTCAATCTTCAAAGTGTCATTTCCGTTAATCACATCCACTGTAGGACGGCCATCCCTTGCCTTAAACCAGTCATCGTTATAAATACCGGAATTGACACTGTAGTTGGCGTACAGTCTCTGGGCGGTACTGCGAGTCCTATAGTTCACGGCATAGCGAAGAGAAAGGTCAATATTCTTGTTCAGCCTAAACTGGTTTCCTACATAGGCGTCATGAGTGTAGAGCGTTCTATTTTCGTCCTGTTCATGTTCCTCCAGCCAATCCTTTTCTGCACCAGAGAACATACCC
Source organism: Fibrobacter sp. UWH1 (assembly GCF_002210365.1). Lineage (NCBI taxonomy): Bacteria > Pseudomonadati > Fibrobacterota > Fibrobacteria > Fibrobacterales > Fibrobacteraceae > Fibrobacter > Fibrobacter sp. UWH1. Next base: position 129,841 of record NZ_MWQG01000002.1, on the reverse strand, counting down.
CACTTGGTACCTTCGCCCATGCCCATGATGTTATAGCTGGAGCCTTCGCCGGCAGCATTTTCAACATTCATGACGTAGCCAAAGGAGAATCGCCAGAAGTCAAAGATTTTCTGTCGCAAATTACCACCGACCATTCGGGAATTCTGCTGCAAGTCCGGAGAACCGGCGCTGTAGTATTCCTTGCCCACATAACGCATGAAGCCTTCAATAAACGTATTCTCGTTAGACCATTCATATGATCCAGCCAAGGCCACATGGTTGTGATCCCACAATTCTCCGCTGGTAGGGTCAAGATCCTGAACCACAGTATTCTTTGCGACTCTAGAAGCCTTGTCAAGAAGTTTGCGCAATTCTTCACGCATCTCGGAAGGAGTAAGCATGCTGCTTTCGCCAAAAATAGATGCCAACTGATCGCGAGACAGGCCATTCACCTCTTGGGGATTCTTCATCAGCTTATTGAGCAAGCCCAAGTTAGAGGCATCCAGACCGGCGCCCAGGAACACCTGGTTAATCGCACGAATCTTCGCCGCGTTTGCCGTATCTGCGGCACCAACAGCAATCTGGCCATTTAACTTGATATCACCAGGGAAGAACAGCCAGTTACCATCGGCGAAGAAATTACGGGACGTTACCAGCGGGTCCACGGTATTTACATCACCAGGCTGACCATCCCTAAAGAACGGATCTTCCAGGTAATCCTTGCTACCGATAAAGCCCAAGGTTCCATTGAAGCGACGGTGCATATTCCAGCGAACGCGACCACCCACCACGATGTTCTGAGCTTCGGCTTCGCCGTCTTCAATATATTCGTTGTACAAGTCATAATTGCGTTCGCCAACAATCTTGGGAGCCTGAGCTTCACCAGCAAAGGCAGTACCCACAAACAGAGGTTCTCCTGCGGCGTTCTTAAAGAGATTCAGCTGATACATGGCGCCAAAGGCATTAATGCCTGCCAGGTACGTGTCTCCGGCACTCAGAGAAAAATCACCCAAAGTAAAGGAATTCATCTGGTCGGTATAAACCATCTGCAGAGTATATACCTTAAACTTATCCCAGGAATCATTAGAAATGTCTGCATTAAATTCGATGGTCTGGCCCGAAGGAGATTCCATCACCATGCTGGCATTCCAGTTGGCAAACAAGCCCGGAACCTGGAAATAGTTCTTATAATAGTCACCAGGCTTTACCGTATCACGACCAGCAAGGTAGTCTGCACCTGTAGGATTATGGCGCATCAACACCTTATGGTAACCAACATCGAGAGCCAGGTTTCCAGAAACCTTCCAAGGATCCACTTCTCCGATTCCGCTAAACATGTTATACGATTTTGTTCCGTCAGCATAGGGATTGCGAGGTTCATCACCCAAATTTTCCGCAACGCCATCCACATTCTGGGCGACAGCAGTTTCGTTGTCATTCAAGGAACGCTTAATGTCTGCAGACGGCAAATCCTTAGACAAATATCCGATCTTGCTGCCTTGAATCAGGGAATTCCGCTGTTTAAGGTCGTTGTGTCCAAAGTCGAGAACGGCAATCTTATTGTTCAGCAACTTGGAACGCTGCAACATCACAGAAGAACCTTCTGCAGAAACCAAGGCCACTCGGTTATTCTCTAAGGTAGAACCATCAAGAGTCACCTCGGCACTTTGAGTTGCCCAGACACCAATATTGACGCCATTACGGATCTTGCTCCACTGCATTTCCACAGAGCCATTTCGCACGTAGACACCCGCCTGCTGCGGATTGTCGATGGTGACGTCACGAAGTTCCAGCACACCGCTTTCTACAGCAAAGCCAAATTCAGCATTCACCACCTGCAGGTACTGCGCTTCAGATTTCTTGACACCCGTAATGGAAATACCGTTCCAGGTACCCGATTCATCTTCAGACGTAAAAATTACAGGCTTGTTCAAGTCGCCCACGACAGCCAAGGAACCACCCCGGATATCCAGGCCAGCCCCTTCAGCAAATTTCACGACAACACCAGGTTCCACCAAAACGGACTTGCCATCAGGAACAATCAACGTCTCCTTAACAAGGTAAGGAGAACCTTCCTTCTTTATGAAACCCGAAAAAACGCCCCCCAATTCCGTTTCAACAGCAAAAGCACTCACGTGGAGTGCTGCTGCAAAAATCGTCATTAGAGCATGAACTCTAAAATTCATTAACGGACCTCGTAAACCTTCTTAGCCTTTACCCTATATCCGCTCTTGTGAATGACTTCAATATCGAACTTGTTGACGGATTCACGATTCAATTCCACAGGAATCTGATAATCCAAGCCTTGGATCTGGGATTGGGTTTCTTGTAATATAGTTTTTCCATTCTGTTTTACAACAACCTTATACAGATAAGTCGGATTATTTTCAGACATCTTTATTCTAAACTGTAATGTCTGGGTGATACGATTATCCATTCCCGGCGGAGGAGGCGGAGGATTCAGAAGCTGTCGATTACCACCGATAACATCTACGCTGAAACGCTTCTTGGGATAGCATCCCATAAACTTGGAAATCGTAGAAACGTTACCGGCCTGATCCTTGACTCTTACAAAGTATTCATGATTGCCAGGAATCAGCTTGACACGATGCTGAGCATTCTTGGTAATGGACAATCCAGAAATAGGAGATCCTTCCATTTCCACAGAAACATCGCCTGCATCATTCTGCATTTCGCTCACCGAGGCAGTTGCAGAGCAGCGCAGAGAATCGTAGGCAGAAATAGTCACCACGGGAGCCTTGGTGTTAACCTCGGAACAGGCCTTGTTGACATTGATATCGATTGTCTTGGAAGTAACAGAACCGGCACTCATAAAGGTTAGAGTAGCCTTATTGACATTCCACAGACCATTTGCATCGGTCAGGACAACCTTCTGGGCAAAGGAATGAGATACGCCATCGGCAACACGGATCAGGTTTGCAGACTGATAGGAATTGCCAACCTTGAGAATAAGGGTAGCCGATTCGTCCTTGGTACGGTAGAAGCCTTCTACCATCAGGCCCTGGTCACAGACATCCACCGGAGAATTCGTAGAAACAGAGAAACCGTTTTCGGGAAGGGACTGGGCTGCCTTACGAGCTTCTTCCTTCAGTTCTTCCTGATAGGTCGAGTCAGCCTTCTGAATTTCGGGAATCAAGTCGGCAACATTCTTGGACTTGTCGGCCAGAAGTTTCTCGATTTTCTTGGCAAAGCGAGCTTCACCGGAAGAAGCCAACTTCAAGACCACCAGGGAGTCGGTTCCGAAAGTCGTTTCGCCAGCAACGATGGCCACGCTCTGTTCGCTACCGTTGGGAGAAATTTCCAGCTTACCGGTCTTCAGACCAGCAAAGAAAACGCCTTCGCCGCCAATATAACCTTCAGTACCACGGATAGATGCCGTTGCAGTTCCGGTCTTGAAGATGAACTTGGACTTGTCCTTCAGCAGTTTGGGAACAGCAAAGTTAAGGTGCCCCTTCTTAATATCGAGGCGGGTTTCAAAGCCACCTTCGTTATTTGGTTCAAGAAGGTTAGTCATTTCGACTTCAGCATTTTCGGCAATAGTAATGGAGCTTCCATCAGGAAGGCCAAAAATCACTTCGGATTCCACGCCAGTACGAACGCGGTCAGACTGATAGACGCTGGCCCCCACGCGAAGGGCGGACCATTCACTCTGCTTAATCTTGATACGGTCCACAGTACCCAAGGCAGAACGAACCTTACCCACGGCAGGAGCAGAAAATGCCATCGCCGGAAGCAAGGCCACAGCGACAGCCAGTCTAAAATCAAACTTTACTCGAGAATTAAGGATTTTACCGAACATAATCCCTCAACTTTTAAAGAACGTACTTTGGCACCGCCTCGTACACTTTTTATGTTAAAAATATGCTTTTTTGAGGGGAAACGTCAAGTATTCTTTACAATAGGTGATACAAATCAAGCTAACCGCCAGCTAATTTCACGGTAAAACCGCGTTTTTCCAGCTCAGCCTTCAAAATATTGCGTTTATCGCCCTGAATTTCGATGGCAAAGTCCTTCACAGAACCGCCAACACCGCATTTCTGCTTCAACTGGCGTCCCAGTTCCTTCAGTTCATCCTCGTCCATGGGCACGCCGGTGACCACGCTAGCCATCTTGCCGCCACCCAGACGTTTTAACATGATACGGACGACTCCATCGCCCTTAGGGCGTTCAGCCTTAGGCTTTTCTTCCTTAATGCGGCCGACTCCGGTAGAATAGACAAGTGTAGAACGTTCTTCAATACCCATATTAAACCCTTTTCTGTTTTTTCACAATTTTAGCAAAAGTTTTGCACGAAATAGCAAAAACGCCCGGATTATGTCCGGGCGTCTTCGCTTTTAAAAAGTTAGAGTTACTTCTCTGTCGGGCGCTTGTAACCGAAGCTCTTCAGCAGGTCATCATCGTTCTTGACCACGTCATTCTTCTTACGACCGTTGGAACTGGTCAGAGAAGGAATGTCGCAGCGAGCCTTGGCGCGGACAGAAGCTTCAACCTTGTAGAGGTAGGCGCCCGTAGCAATCAGACGTCCATCTTCAGCACGAACATTACCATTGATATCCGGCTTCAGTTCAAAGAACAGCTTCGACATACCAGTTTCATCGGTATAGTCGGGGTTGTTCATATCCTGGCTGAAGGTGTAGTAATCCACAAAGCCGCCGATCGTGGTGTAGATCCAGAGCTTGATGTTCACCTTGGTGTCATACAGGTTCAGCTTGCTCAGGTCATCGCCAGGCTTGTAGCTGTTCTGGACTTCATCAACGCAATGTTCCCTGACGTAGTCGGCGATAAGAATCTTGCCGTCATCCGGAACCTCTCCAGTCAGAGGATCAACGCCCTTGATATCACCAGAAGCGGCGTCAATACCTTCCTTAAGAACATACAGACCATCCTTGCTCAAGATGTCGTCCAAGGTTGCCAGGCCGTCCTTACCGGAGATAACGGGGAGCTTGACTTCCATGACCAAGGTGGGACCGAGGTGACCTTCATCTTCATCAAGACCCGGATACGGTTCCTTTCCGCTGCCCTTCTTGGTACCGAAGCTGCCACCCTTAATGGTTTCAACTTCCTTACCGGTCTTGGGATTCTGCACGGTTACAGCATAAGTCTGTCCCTCGGAGGGAGGATTCTTGCTGTAGTACTTATCAACCCTTTCCTTAGAAACTTCGGTCACCGGATTTTCAACAGAAAGCACAACATTCTTGCCGTCCTTCATGATTACGAATACAGTGTCGGAAGCCTCATTTCCGGCCTTATCACGGAAGAAGCGCACGATGGTATTACCACCAGGCTGCAAACCCTGTGTCGTAAGCGTATCCTGATTAACACCATCTACGGTCCAAATCACTTCCGTGAAGTTAGAATAGATAATGTCCCTGTTTGCAGGAGAAAGAATCACAACTTCAGGTTTAACCTTATCCAGCACAATGAATACGGAACTGGTCATGGAGTTGTTGCAGGCATCGGTATAAGTGTAAGACACATGGTAACCGATATCGCCACAAGCATTCTTGATCAGGTTACCCTTACGATCCACTGTGTAAGACACAAGCAAGGTATCCTTAGATTCCATAGTAGGCAGGCAAGATACGTTGTAGATACCCACAGTAGAAGTCTTGCTAGAAGCACCTTCCTGCTTACTTGCGGCACCGCTGGTCATCAGGTTGCCCTGAGCATCAGACATGAGGGCCACTCCAGTGTAAGCATCGGCATAGTAAGAAACCGTGATTTCGTTACCCTTCTGGTCCTTAGTGACATAGCTGACCTTAATGACTTCGATGTTTTCCACCTTGCCATTATCCTGAACAACAGGAACCTTCACCACGTCGCCATGCTTGTCTTCAGTGTAGCTGATAGTCACCTGGATGCCAGCCACCTTTTCGGTGTAAGACACATCGGTTTTGCCATCGGCCTTGACATTGCGCTTGGCATCGGCGGCAGCATCAAGATCCAGGGCCACAGTTTCCTTTACAACCTTGTCCAGGTTGGTGTAGGTCTTGGAATCAACCTTAGCCGTCCCCAATTCCATAGAAATCACGATAACGGTATCTGCAGACTTTTTGTCGCCCAGCATTTCCTTGGCAGGATCGTGAATCTTAATAACCACATCGTTGGATTCGTGATTTACGTAAATCGTAGTATCAGAAACATCCGGAGTTTCAACGATGGTATAGATGTTATGAGCATTTGCAGCATCGCCATTAGCACTGATGGTCACCGTAGGCAGAGTGTTGCTATAGTAAATCACAACAGAATCCACGACGGAGGTGTTGGCTGTGGGATCCTTGTATTCAATGCGGATCACGTTACGGCCAGGTACCAAGGTAGTAGAAGTGTCGTTATTAACGGTCCAGGTAGTCTTCTGATCCGGCAGAGTATATCCACCTCTCCAGTGAGCCGTGATATTAGACTGATTGGTATAGACGGTGTCGGGATTCTTGTAGGTGGAATCCTTTGTGACCACCTTTGTGATTTCCACATTGGATTGTTCCACAACATCGATCAACTTGATTCGAATAGTATCCACGGCAGAGAGCGTAGGATCATTTCGGTCAGTGACTTCAACAACCAGAATGTAGTCATGCTTGTCATTTTCGTAGTCAAGGACAGTCTTGGTGGAAATCATGCCACCCTGGCTAACACTGAACTTATCGGAATCACCACCGATGACAGTGACCACGTTATTCACGAAGGCCGGGTTAGAGACTCCCTTCAGGTCCTTATCATCACCAAATACAACCTGGCCTACGGTTGTACCCTTCGGCAGATTTTCCTTGATTTCGAAGTTACCGTCCTTAATAAAGGGAGGTTCATTTACGTCAACAATGTTGATGGTACGAATAACCGTATCAACCAAGGTCGGATCATTCTTAGCAACAACAACAAGAGTCAGCTCATGGAGATGTTCGGTGCTTTCATAATCAAGTTTAGAACTATCCTTGACAGTCACCACCAACTTATACACATCGCCATCCTTCACCTTTTCAATCTTGAAGAGAGAATCGGCACCGGATTTGTTGGTGTTGGTGAAATATACAGAATCGGCATCAATGCCATTCTTGCCTTCATCTTCATCCACGATAATGTATTCAAGGACCACAAGACCGGTCTTGGAATTTTCACGAACGTTTACAACAACCTTATCATTTACAGGATTCTTATAACCGCAATTTTCGGTGCAGCTGGAATCCGGAGGTGTAGTGGGCTTGCTGCAGTCATTGAACACAGCATCGCAAGTTCCCGGATCCTTGCACTTGGGATCGCTAGGATCGCACTCGGTCACAATCTTAGGACCTTCGTTCAAATCCTTCAAGGTAATAGTTACGGTAACAGTGGTGTCGTACTCAATATCGCTTACCTTCACATGGAAGACGAACTTATGATCAGGTACAGTTTCATAATTCAGAGCGGCACTATCCTTCACCAAAATATCCTTGCCCTTCATTTCGAAAGGTACGCCAGATTCAACAATGGTATAAGTCAAGGTACCAAATACGGTATTCTTCGTATCAGGATCGCTAGCGACCAAGGAACCAACCTTGGCACCCTTAGGCCTATTTTCGTAAATGGATTCGCTGAAGTCTTCTGCAACCGGAGCTTCGTTCACGTCAATAACGTTGATGGTACGAATCACGGTATCCTTCAAGTCGGACTTCTTGGGATCAGATACGGTAAGAACAAGTTCATGAACCGGCTCAACCTTTTCGTAGTCCAGTTTCGAGCCATCCTTGACAGAGACGACCAACTTATAGGTATCGCCCACCTTCACCTTTTCAACCTTGAAGAGAGAATCGGCGCCAGTCTTCTTGTTTTGGACATTGACGAAGTATACGGAATCCTTTTCGATGTCGCCGGCATCCTGGTCCTTGATGACATATTCAAACAGGACCATACCAGTCTTGGAATTTTCAGCCACGTTCACGAAAATCTTATCGGACTTGGGATCCTTATAGCCACAATCTTCAGTACAGGTGGAATCCGGAGGTGTGGTGGGCTTATCGCAATCCTTGATCGTAGCATCGCAGGAATTGCACTCAGGATCACTTTCATCACACTTTGTAATGATTTCCGGTTTTTCATTCTTGTCAATCAGTGAAATTGTTACAGTAACAGTCGTATCGTATTCGATATCGCTCACCTTCACATGGAAGACGAACTTATGATCCGGAACGGTTTCATAGTCCAGAGCAGTGCTATCCTTGACCAAGATGTCCTTGCCCTTCATTTCGAAAGGAACACCGGATTCAACAATGGTGTATGTCAAAGTACCGAAGACAGTGTTCTTTGTATCGGGATCGCTGGCCACCAAAGTACCAACCTTAGTGCCCTTGGGGGAATTTTCAGGAATAGAATCCTTGAAATCTTCCGCAGAAGGAGCTTCGTTCACGTCGATAACATTGATGGTACGTTTAACAGTATCCCTAAGAGTCAAGATAGTCGGGTCGGACACAACCAGATCAAGTTCATGAGTTGCCTTAACCTTTTCGTAGTCCAGCTTAGAGCCATCCTTCACGGTGACGACCAACTTATAGGTATCGCCATCCTTCACCTTTTCAATCTTGAAGAGGCTATCGGCGCCTGAGCCATTGGTATTCTCGAAGGATACGATATCCTTTTCGATATCACCGGCATCTTCGTCAACGATCAAGTATTCGAACAGGACCATACCGGTCTTGGAATTTTCAGCCACGTTCACGATAATCTTATCGGAAACAGGATCCTTATAACCGCAATTTTCCTTACAGGTGGAATCCGGAGGTGTGGTGGGCTTATCGCAATCCTTGATTGTAGCATCGCAAGAATTGCATTCAGGATCACTTTCATCACACTTTGTTATAATGTCCGGTTTCTCATTCTTGTCGATCAGATTGACAGTCACGGAGACGGTGGAGTCAAGTTTACCATCGCTAACCGTTACGTGGAATACATACTGATGGTCCGTAACATCTTCATAGTTCAAGGCAGTGCTATCCTTGACCAAGATGTCCTTACCACTCATTTCGAAGGGGATACCAGATTCAACAATGGTGTAAGTCAAAGTGCTGAAAGACTTGTTCTTTGTATCAGGATCACCTGCCACCAAGGAACCCACCTTAGTACCGTTGGGAGACTTTTCCACGATGGAATCAAGGAAGTTACTTGCAAAGGGACGTTCATTGATGTCATTGACCTGAATTTTGGTCACTGCGGAAACGGAGGTATCATTGTCGCTCAGAGTGAGAGTCACATCGAAGACATCATTGGGAAGATCTTCATAATTTACCAGGGAGCTATCCAAAACAAAGAGCTGAACATAAAGTTTGCCTTCATCCTTAATAACGCTAGTACTGAACAAGAGTTCTGCGCAAGAGGCGCCGCAAGCCAGATTGTTGTCCTTCAAGGAAACATTGAAGTCAGACGGTTCAGCATCGCTAGCGTCCGGATCCCTGATTTCAATCAAGCCAAGAACGGTTTCTTTAGCCACATGTTCATCGGTATCATAGAGGTCCTCGACATTCACAAATTCTGGGATATCATTACCGTCGGTCACATTGATAATCACTTCGGCAGAATCCTTCAGTCCACCGCCATCAACAACGTAGACGGTAACGCTAAAGGAATTCTTGGAATCATCTTCAAAGTCAATGTCTGCGCCGGTCTTAACAGAAATCACACCGGTCTTGGAATTGATTTCAAAATTACCGGAAGCATCCTTGATAGAGTAGGTCAGGTAACCCCAACCCTTAGGAGGATTCTTATCAAGGTCTTCATCATCAGCCAGCACCTTCTTCGGATCCTGGTTGTTAGCCTTACGAACCACAGAATCCACAGCAACAGCTTCCCTGCTAACACTAGGAATCTTGCCCGCATTTTCATCAACAACGAAAACCTGGCCCTGAACAACAACAGGCTTGTCGTTATCATCGTTAATTCGGATTGTTGCAGTAATGATATCTCTTAGGATATTGTCATCGTCATCGGTCTGACCATTACCATCGCTAACCACAATTCTTGCAACCAACACACTGTCAGAAGATTCATAGTTAAGAACAGCACCCTTCTTGGCAGAAAGGACACCGGTCGTAGGATCCAGTTCATAAAGTTCAAGAATTCGATCATGAACTGCTTCGGTGTATTCGTCTTCATACGTTGTACTGAAGGAATAAGTGAAAGCAACATCATCCTTGTCTTCGACACGAATAGTTTCCTTGGCGGGAACAGCACCATTCTTAGTGTCTACCATTTCGAGGAAATTATAGGTAGTGTCGTGAGCATCCGGAGGATCGTTTACAGGAATGATGTTGATGTACAGAGTATAGGTATCATCAGACAAAAGTCCATCACGCAAAACCCTAAACTTCAAGAAATCATACTTTTCACCAAAAGCATCCTCGGGCGGATTATAAACCAGATTCCAACCCATGGAACCATCCAAAATTCCAGAGGGAACGCCAACATATTTACCACCAATCTTACGATTATAGTCAACAGCTTCTTCCAAACCCTTATCATCGCCCCAGTTAACCATTGTCTTCAGGCTATCTTTCTTCGGGGGAGTTACGACATAGATACCGAAATCCCCTGCCCAGGGGTCGCCGCCCATTTCAAATATGGGGAAAATATCACGACTAAAGATGAACTTTTCATCTTCGATCACGTTGATTTCAAGACCATCGATACTGATTAACTGTTTATCGTTATCTTCAATTTCTAGCGGGAAATCACCACTAGAGCCACCATTCTTTTTCAGTTTTGCGCCAGACAAGTTTACGACGCGGAAAGTGATGCGTTCAGTTTCTTCAATTTCTTTATCATCCTTGATATAAACCAAGATCGGGGTAGCCAAATACTTTTCACCAACAACAAAAGAAACCGACTTCGTAGACTTTCCGCATATGGGGAATTTCGGATCCTTTTCCAGGTCAATATCGTCTTCGACAGCGTAGTTTACGCCAGCTTCGGAACCGCCAAAGGCAAAGCAATATTCTAGAGAGATCTTTGTTTCCGCCTTTTTATCCAGCAGAATCTTAACGGTATCAACATCATGACCTTCTGCCAGGAGATACAGCTCTTCTCCAGCCTTGTTAAATTCAATGTCTACTTCGGGAGAGTTGTAAGGCACATAACGGAAGCCGGTACCATCAAAGTCCGTATCAACGGTAATCTTATTTGCAAGGAGCTGACCAGCAAGAATCATATGCTGAGCCACATTGATTGTTTTTTCAGAGATAAAGGTTCCCTGTAATGTATCAGTACCTGCATTAAATGTTTCAAACATGATGTCATTCTGAGTAAAGAACAACAACTCACCGCTGTATTTCTTATTCTCGACAATGGAGCCATTTCCAGACCAGACGCCCTTGTCCTTGTCAAACTTAGCGTCTTCGTCCATGTACATAATCTGAATCTTGGAACTAGGTCTCAAATTCAAACCATCCCGGAAAAACACGCGGGTCAGTCGGCCCTTCGGCTGCATTCTAAAAACGATCTTACCACTGTTGGAAATCGAAATACTTTCGATATAGATATCATAAGGTTTATCGCGATACTCATCATAAGGTACATCGATGTAGTGAATGCAGAAGTTATTACCATCTTTCAACCCACTCGCACATTCAGCACCATTCACATTCAGAGCCGGACGCATTCCACCATCGGCGGCCTCGATCATTTCAGCATCGTAAAAAAACGTAGGGACTTTCAAATCCGTTTTTACTTCGGGAATGGAATCCGGGCAGGAGGCCATATTCCGCAGAAGCCCCGCGCCAACAAACTTGGCATACTCAGGAGCATAATCCCCCCCTACACAATGGACCCCCACCATGTAGTTCTCCTTACCCTGGAAGTTATTCGCTTGCAAAACACGAACATTCCCATTGACTCGCATGGGGCCCGTCAAGATGGTATCAGGACCTTGGGCAAATATGACGTCACCGCCAATCATGATGGGACCACCCACCTTACTTTCACCATTCTGTCCCAATTTGAAGTCACCCGTTGCAGTACCAAACCAGCCAACGGTATCAGGAATCATGATGTCCCTGTTTCCAAATTCAATGCCCTCGGCACCGAACATCTTGAACTTCATCAAGTAGTTCCATTCAAGTTGCTGTTCAGCACGCATCCCTTTCGGATCTTCGGTAACATTCTTGAAGTACAGGGGATACAGCGTATCTCGAATATCAACGCTTTCTTCAGCCCAAGTCAGACTGACAGCAGAGACTGCCATAGCAAGAGCCATGGCAAATTTTGCAAACTTATTCTTTCCAAACCACATTAGTTCATCTCCTTTAAGATGAAAACCAAACCAATGCCGACCAAGATAATCCAACCACGAACAACTTAGTCCGTAACTTTTTTAGTTACAATAGGTCAATATAAAAGTTTTACAATTTTTTTTCAACAGGAATATCTACACAACACCCCCAAAAGTGGGCTAAAATCGTCAAAAAACGGGTATTCAGTGACCTAAGGCATCATTTTTTACACAAAAAGTGTTTTTTTCATTACGATTTCCTTGTTATTTTTTCTCTTGTAAATGAAAAAGTTTTTTTTAATCACGTTTTCTTTCGTCTTCCTGGCCGTTTTCATGGCTGGCTGCAGAGGCGATCAGAACAAGAACCAAAACCCAAACAAAGTAACTGTAATGATTTACAGCGAATACTTTGACCCGTCCATGCTGACAGACTTCCAGATGAAGACCGGCTACAAACTCCACCTGGAACTTTACGAAGCCCAGGAAGAGATGATCAGCAAGATACAGACCTCCGGCAACAGTCAATATGACGTCATCATCGCCAGCGACGTGGTAATTCCGCAGCTGATCCGCCTGGGATTCATCGGAAAAATTGATACGAACCAGGTGTTCAACCGAAGAAATATTGCAGAACAGTTCCTCAACCCGCCTTATGACACCACCAACGAATATTCCGTGCCTTACCTGTGGGGTACAACGGGAATCCTTTACCGCGACACAACCCTAAGCCCTTCTAAGGTCAGCTACAACACACTTTTGGATGAAAAAAGGAACAAAGGGTCCTTTAGCCTCCTTGACGAAAGCCGTTCCATGCTCAGCATGGCCCTTATGGCCAAGGGGTATGACGCAAACTCCACCGATCCCGAACAGATCAAAGCTGCCGCAGAGTTCATCAAGGGCATTACCAAATCGAAGAACTTCCTAGGGTTTGACGGCTCTGTCAGCGGTAAAAACAAGGTCCTTTCTCGGCTAAACTGGGCCGCAGTGGTCTTTAACGGAGAAGCCATGGCCGCCATGACAGAAGATCCGACCTTACAGTTCGCCATTCCAATCGAGGGTTCCTTCATGTGGGTAGACGCCATGCTCCTGAGCAGCAAGGCCCCGAACCCTGAGGGAGCCTATGCCTTCATGAATTACATTCTCGACACCAAGACCGGGGCTAAATTGGCCAAATACATCAATTACGCCACCCCCAACAAGTCCTCATTGAACATCATCGACAGCGTTTTCAAGAAAAACAATGTAGTCAACCCCACCAGGGGCGACATTTCTCGACTGGTGTTCCTGAAAGATGTGGGCGAAGCCGTAGAATTCTACGATCAGGCCTGGGAATACATCAAACGAAGATAAAACTAGCCTTCGTTCTTCTTGATCGGAAGAGGGGCAAAGGGCGGTTCCAGCTCGATGCTGATGGGGCAATGGTCTGAACCCTTTACGTCGGTGTGGATTTCGGCGCTGACAATGTTAGGAACCAGGGCGGCATCTACAAAGGCATAGTCAATACGCCAGCCCACGTTACGGGCACGGGCGCCAAAACGGTTGCTCCACCAGGAATAGACGTCCTTGGTATCGGGGTGCAGCTTGCGGAAGCTATCCACAAAGCCGTTTTCCACATACTTATCCATCCAGGCGCGTTCAATGGGCAGGAAGCCGCTGACATCGGCGTTTTCCTTGGGACGTGCAATATCGATTTCCTTGTGGCAGGTATTGTAGTCGCCAACGGTCACCACATGCTTGCCATCGTCCAACCAGCGCTTGCTGTTTTCAAGGAAGGCATCGTAGAAGCGGAGCTTGTAGTCGAGGCGGTCGTCGCCGGAGCCACCATTGGGGAAATAGATGCAGTTCAGCACCCAGTCCGGGAAGACCAACTGCAAAACACGGCCTTCGTCGTCAAATTCTTCGATATCGAAGCCGTAATTCACGCGATCAGGTTCAATCTGAGACAAGACACCCACCCCGCTGTAGCCTTTCTTGCGCTTACAGGCGTTCCAGTAGGCAAAATAGCCCTCGGGATGTGCAATAGCTTCGTCAATCTGATCTTCTTCTGCGCGCACTTCCTGCAGGCAGAGGACATCCGGCTTTGTGGAGCTAAACCAATCGGCAAAGCCTTTCTTGGCAGCAGATCTCAAGCCATTGACGTTCCAACTATAAATGTTCATTCGACACCTAATCTTTAGTTTCGGCGCCAAAGATAGCTTTTTTAGCCTGTCATTCAATGTCAAAAAAAGTGTTCGTTTTTTCACTTAGGGAGGTTCATGCCCAAAAACACAAAAAAAAGCGACTCTGTTAAATTAAGTTTACAAAACGTGCTTATAAAAACGTTAAATCTTTTTTAATTATCTTAATAAAAAAAACGCAAATCCAAATAATAAACGTATATTTAAAGCCATGAAATCTAAAGTTCTGTTCTTATCTGGCATCGTATTTTCGTCTGCAATCTCCCTTTTGACTGGCTGCGCCGGTTCTTCCAGCGGAGAGAATCTTGAAGTTCCCACAAACCTGCCCCCCATCTGCCGAGACATCGACTTTGTGGAACAACCCGATATGCGCGAAATGTGCGGTGTAAGAACGGTCAAGAGCCGCGCCTATAAGAACATTCCTCAGCAGCGCTACCTGATCAAGCCTCAGGAAACTTCCATCGTCAAGAGCGGCAACATGCTGGAGCTCCGTTTCCAGAACTCCCTCCCCCTCTATCTGGACGGCCCTATCGTCGACGAAATGGAATTCAGCCAGGAAAAGCGCCTGCAGAAGATCAAGAACACTTACGATTATCACGAAATTTACAACAAGGGTGCAGAACGTATCCGCGTCTTCAAGATGGGCATCCCCACCGACCAGGGTAACATCTATAATTTCTGCTTCCGCATTCCCGAAAAGAAGGGTAACGCCCGTACTCGTAGCGTCGCCATGGGTAACCATATCGAAGCTCTGAGCTGTGCCGACTTTGATCGTCTGATCGAAGAGAATGCAAAGACCAAATAAATTGGTTTTTCTAAATTTGCGCCATAAAAAATTGACTGGTTTTTAATGGCTGCAGAAAATAAATACATCCATAATGCCCTGAAGCAAGTTCATGTAGAAACGCCGACCACTTCTGTGTCGGGTTTCTCTATTTCGGGGCTGGCCACCTACTTGCAGATGCCCGAACTGGATTTCTGCGTTGACTTGGGCGAATGCCCCCTGTCGGCCACCTCCATCAATCATGTATTTCTGACTCACGCCCATGGCGACCATGCTCGCTGCCTGATGCGTCATCACAGCCTGCGCAAGATGATGGGTGTAGAACGGGATAGCGTCTATTACATTCCCGAAAACATCGCGGAACGGGCCAAGGACTGGATCCGTGCCGAAGCCCTGTTCGAAGGGGTCGCCGAAAACAAGTTCCGTCTGCCCACCATTGTCCCCGTGGCCCCAAACGAATTGCAGTTCCTGGAGTACCGTAAGGACCTGGCCCTGGAAGCCTTTGAAGTAAAGCATTCCATACCGGCTATGGGCGGCACCGTATACCATTACAAAAAAAAGTTGAAGGAAGAATTCCTGCAGAAAACCCCTGCCGAGCTGATCGCCCTCCGCGAAAACAAGGTGGAAATCACCCGCGAAGTTTACGAGCCCCTAGTCAGCTTCATGGGAGACTGCCTGGGAGAAAGCCTGCTGGACAACTACCGCGTTTTCCAGTCCAAGATTTTGATTACGGAATGCACATTCCTTTCGCCAGAAGATGAGGCCATGAGTGTAAAGAAAGGACACAGCCACATCAACCACATTGTACACGCCCTCAAGGAAATGGGCGACAGTGTCAAGTGCGAAAAGATCATCCTGAGCCATTTCTCCATGAAGTACTCCGACAAGTACATCCGCGATGTAATAGCCAAGGCTATTCCCGAAGAATTCAAGGATAAAATTGTGGTTCTGCTATAAGGCGTGCAAACCGAATAAAAATGGAAAAAGAAATTATGAACGAAGAAGCAAAAAACGAAGTTGAAGAAGTGGTTGAGGGCGCCGCCGCAGCCGCAGAAAAGGAAGTGGTCATTCCGGAATTTTTCCGCGACCTGAAGGAAGACGAAAACGCCAAGGCCCTTTGGCACTATGTATTCCGCACCAACGGTGACCGCAAGCCCATTGCAACCCCCGACGGACTCCCCCACAAGCTGGACTTTGACTGGAAGGACATGTTCCCCACCCACAACGACCACATCGAAGTGGAAATCGGTTCCGGCAAGGGCAGCTTTATTTCGGACTATGCCGCCAAGCACCCAGACTATTTCATTATGGGTAGCGAATGGGATTACACCTGGGCCGCATTCGCCCAGCGCAAGATGGACAAGGCAGGCGTTCTGAACAACGCCAGCATGCTCCGCGGCGACGTATTCTATTTCCTCCGCGATTGCGTCAAGGACAATACCGTAGACGCCTTCCACATGTACTTCCCGGATCCGTGGCCCAAGGAACGCCACCACAAGAACCGCCTGCTCCGCCCCGACTTCCTGGAACAGGTGGCCCGCGTGATGAAGCCCGGCAAGCGTATTTTCTACTGGGGCACCGACCACAAGGAATACAACGAAGTGGCTCTTGAAGTGTTCGACAACTTCCCCGGCTGCAAGGTGCTGGTCCGCAACGAAGCTGAGCCTACCGAAGGTATCATGACCGGCTTCGAAAAGAAGTACCGCAAGGAAGGCCGCCCCATTTACCGCTCCATCATCGAGTTCGAGAAGTAAAAAAGCAACCGGTCCTTGTCATCTTTTGACATGCTATTTTTTCTAGTTTGTTTGCGGTATGTTAAAGCAGCTTTCTATTAATGGTTTCACCCTGATCTCGGAAGCGGAAGTTCCCTTCCGTCAGGGATTCACTGCAATCACCGGCGAAACCGGTGCTGGTAAGTCCGTTCTCCTGAAATCACTTCGCGTGGTTTGCGGAGACAAGGCTCAAGGGAGCTTTGTTCGTACTGGCGCCGACAAGGCCGTTGTGGAAGCCACCTTCGACATTTCTGGCGAAGATGACGTAAGGAACGTTCTCAAGGAACTGGAACTGGACGACGGAAATGACGAACTGATCATCCGCCGCGAAGTCCTGGAAAACGGCAAGGGCCGAGCCCGCGTAAACGGTTCCGTGGTCAACTTGTCTGACCTGCAGAAGCTGGGCGAAGAACTGATCCAGATGCACGGCCAGAGCGAACAGCTGCTGCTCCGCGACACCCGCACCCACGCCAAGATGCTGGACGACTACGCCGGCAACGGAAACCTGCTGACAGAATATGCAGGCCACTGGTCTGCATGGAACGGTATCAAGTCCAAGATTGTAGAAACCGAAGAAAAGGCCAAGAATCTTGCGGCCCAGAAGGACTTTTTAAAGTTCCAGTTCGAGGAACTTTCTAAGGCCAACCTGAAAGAAGGCGAAGAAGAAGCTCTTGAAGAAAAGGTAAACAGCGCCTCCAAGGTGGAAGCGGAACGCCGTTACCTGGATGAAGTCCAGGGAATTCTCGGCGGTGAAAACGGACTGTTAGACCAGGTGCAGTTGCTGCAGGCCAAGATGCGCACCCTGGCCGCCAAGGTTCCCGACTACGACGAAGATTTGAACGCCCTGGTTGAAGTGGCGGACCCCTTTGAAAGTATCTGCAAGGACTTGATGAGACTGTCGCCGTCTGCAGCGGTAAGTGCGGCAGACATCGATCGCGCCAATGCCCGCATCGCCCAGATCCAGAAATTGAAGCGCAAGTACCGCACCGACGTGGCAGGCCTTATAGAACTGACCGAGCAGCGTCGCACCGAACTGGATAGTCTTGAAAATCTGGACGCCGACCTTGAGGAACTGGAACGCCAGGCAAACAAGGAACAGGCGGAACTGAACCGCATCGCAAGCCTTTTGACCGAAGCCCGCAAGAACGCCGCCGAACGTTACGACAGCGCCGTCAGCGAAATTCTCCATAGTTTGGGCATGCCCAAGGCTGAATTCAAGACCTCCATCGAGGAACAGGCCCTCACGCCCAACGGCGCCGACCGCATTGAATTCCTGCTGGCCCCCAACCCCGGCGAAGGATTCAAGAGCCTGCAGAAGGCCGTTTCTGGCGGTGAACTTTCCCGTATGCTTCTGGCCATCAAGAGCGTTATGGCGGAACTGGACCGCGTGCCCCTGCTGATTTTTGACGAGGTGGACTCCGGTATCAGCGGCGAAGTGGGAAACAGCATCGGAGACGCACTCCGCAAGTTGGGCAAGCACCACCAGATTTTGACCATCACCCACTTGCACCAGGTCGCCAGCCGCGCAGAGAACCAGCTGGCCGTCAGCAAGAAGGAAATTGACGGCAGAACCTTCACTTCTGTGGTCGAACTAGACCGAGATGGGCGTATCGCCGAGATATCCCGCATGTTAGGGGGTGATTCCGATACAGTTCGCGAACACGCAAAACAATTGTTGGACGAAAACTTGTAGATTTTATACGGAATTTGTAGAGAACAAAAAAATGACTGAAGAAACTATCTTAACTGAAGAGAAAAAATCTGAAGTAAGACTACGCACTCGTATCTGGAGCGCTATGCGCGCTGTTGTCTTTTTAGCGGTCATCGCCTTCATCTGGCTTGGCATGGCCAAGACGGCCTGTGCATTTGTCGGCATCGCCTTGATCATGGGTTGGGTCAATCTTTACCAGCTCAGATCCCAGGAAATCGAAAAGCCCTATTACAGGTTGTGGCTGAACTTTATCGACGGGATGCTCTCCTTTACCGTTCTGACCAGCATTTTCATTCGCGACTTGATGCAGAATGACCAGGCGGAAAAGCTGCTGGCAGTAGGTTGCGTAGTTCTACTGGCAAGAACCATTGCGCACACTCTGTTTTCTCTTGGAGTTCTTCGCGAAGGAAAGACACTTCCCCGTAAGCGCCGCTGGAGCAAGCTTTCAAACATTTCTATTACAGTAACTATGGGTGTCTACCTGCTGAACCTGGAAGACTATCAGCAGATTGCCATGGTCACCAGCATCCTGCTGGTTCTTGCAGCAACAGCAGCTTACGCTTACTGGTACTACCGCGACCCCGCACACCGCAAGCCTCTTTCTATTGCTAGCCAGCTCACCATGAGCCGCATTGTTCTGACGCCTTTCTTCCTGTGGGTATTCTTCTACGACAACGACCTGAACTACAGCAACAACAGCCTGGTCTTTAAGACTTTGTCCTTAGTGATGGTTCTTGGCTTTATGCTGACCGATTTTCTGGATGGACATCTCGCCCGCAAAATGGGTGAAGTCAGCACCCTCGGAAAATATCTGGACCCCTTCAGCGATAAGATTTCCAACATGACCATTTTCATGTGCTTTATCGCAACAGGTTACGCACCCGTCTGGATGGTCGCGATTATTTACTTCCGCGAATCCAGCGTTGAAACCTTACGCACTCTGGCGGCAAGCGAAGGTCTGATTATGCCGGCCCGTCGCAGCGGTAAATGGAAGACAGCCCTCCAGGGCGCAGGCATTGTAGCCATTCTCCTAGGCGCTATTGACCCCGTGCGCATGATGATTCCCGGCTTTGATAGCATCTGGGAAAACTTCCCGCAGATTGTCATGGGCGTCATTACCACAGTGACTGTACTCAGTGGCGTAGACTACTTCGTTTCTAGCAAGCATATCCTTAAGAAGTTCGTCTAATCAGTATACAGATCTAGTCGGTACGTCCGACGGACAAAAAAAATGCACAAGAAGCCTTGACAATGTTCAAGGCTTTTTCTATATATGGTCTCAACATCGACGCGGGGTAGAGCAGTTGGTAGCTCGTCGGGCTCATAACCCGGAGGTCGCAGCGTTCAAGTCCTGCCCCCGCTACTAAAGAAAAGAGATCTAGTTTAGATCTCTTTTCTTTTTTGCATTTCTCCTAGTTAGCATTGTTTCCAAAACAACGTTATTAACCTCACACCCAATTGATAGTATTCTAAAAAACATCCATATTTTTCTAAATTGCCCACCGATGAAGGAAAAAGACGACAATTTTTCAAGACTGATTAACGACGATAAAATCCTGTACATTCCCGCAATGAGGATTGTGACATTGGTTTTCGCCATAATCTGCACCATGTTCATCGCGGTGAACATCATGCAAAAAGAGCCCCTGATCGCCGCCATCAATGGTGGTATCGCGTTCATCATGTTCTTCAGCTACTTCACCATCATCCGTTTCGACTCCCTAAAAGTTGCAACCCCCGTCACGATGCTGATGCTGACCGTCCTGATTATCACCTACATCATCAATGGCGGTCACGAAGGTTTCGGTGTCATGTGGGTGGTGCTAGTCCCTGTCATCGCCCTTTACTGTTTCCACACAAAGTTAGCGGTAGGCTTCCCTCTGTTCATCGGAGCCATCCTAGCCATAGCCTTTTTCACTCCAGTCTTTGAATACTGCTACCAGTACCAGGAATCTGTACGCGTCCGCCTCCCCTTCATTTACACAGCTGAAGTCGCCATAGCCATCTTGCTCAAGCGAAATATCAACTTGAACAAGAAATACATGAACCACCTGCTCCGCCAGAACATCCAATACAAGGAAAAGGCAGAAGCGGCCAGCAAGGCAAAGAGCGATTTTCTCGCAAACATGAGCCACGAGATTCGCACCCCCATTAACGCCATTCTGGGAAACGACGAACTGATCCTGAGAGAATCCCAGGAACCTGATTCCCTGGAATACGCAAAGAATATCAAGACATCTAGCAAGGCCTTGCTTTCCCTTATTAACGACATTCTTGATTTTTCAAAGATCGAATCGGGTAAACTGAACATCATTCCCACAGAATACAACCTGGGAATTTTGGTTAAGGATTCCTTCAACCTGATTGCTAACCGAGCAGAAAGCAAGGGACTGGAACTGCGAACAGATGTTGAACAGGCTGCGCCCTCGGTCCTGCTAGGCGACGAACCCCGTATCCGCCAGATTTGCAGCAACCTGCTGACCAACGCCATCAAATACACCAAGAGCGGTTCCGTTACGCTTCGCGTTTATACGACCATTGGCGAAAAAGACTGGATCAACTTGATTATCGAAGTCCAGGATACTGGCGTAGGCATTTCCGAAAACAATCTGAAGTACCTGTTTGATTCTTTTAGCCGAATTGATGAAAGGCTTCACCGCAATATCGAAGGAACCGGTCTGGGTCTGGCCATCACCAAGCAGTTGGTCGAACTGATGAACGGAACCATTCAAGTCGAAAGCATTGCAGGACGCGGATCCACATTCAAGGTTAGCCTTCCCCAAAAGATTGTTTCTGCAACGCCGGTAGGCGACATAAATGTTTCTGTTCAGGAAGAGGAACCTACTTACCACGAAGAGTTCCACGCCCCCAACGCCCACATCCTGGTCGTCGACGACGTATCTATGAACCTGAAGGTTTTCTCGGGACTTCTCAAGAAGACCCAGATGCAAATCGATACGGCCGTCAGCGGCGAAGAATGTTTGAAGATGGTTCGCGAAAAACAGTACGACCTGATTTTCCTGGATCACATGATGCCCAAGATGGACGGTGTCGAAACCTTCCGTCTGATGCGGTCTCTAGACAACATGAATCCTAATACGCCTGTTGTCATGTTGACAGCCAACGCACTGGAAGGCGCACGGGAACAATACCTGAGTGAGGGTTTTGTAGACTACCTGTCAAAGCCGATCCATGCCGACCAGCTTGAAAAAATGGTACTGAAATATCTACCGAAGAATCTTATATGTCGCGTCTAACAGAATCCGAAGCTCTTGATTTATTTTTGAACGCCCCCCTGGAAGAACTTTGCGCCAGGGCAAATGTAGAGAAGGAACGTCGCCACGGCAAATCAGTTTATTGGGTGAACAACCGCCAGATCAACTACACCAACGTATGCGTTCTGCATTGTAAGTTCTGTGCCTTCAGCAAGATCAAGAAAGATAGCGTTACCGCCTACGACTGGGATTACGACACCATTCGCGACAAGGCGGCTTTCGCCATTGAAGGCGGTGCAAGAGAGCTGCACATTGTTGGCGGCCTCCATCCGGATCACCCATTCGATTATTACATCGAAATGTTGCGCAAGCTTCGCGTAGAATTTCCCAAGGTCAACCTGAAGGCTTTTACCGCAGTAGAAATCGCCCACTTCGCCAAACTGTCTGGGCAGACTCCCCTGCAGATCATGGAAACGTTGAAGGGCGCAGGTCTTGATGCACTGCCCGGCGGCGGTGCCGAAATTTTGGTGCAGAGTGTTCGCGACCAGATTTGCCCGGGTAAGGAAACTGGCGAAGAATGGTTGGATGTACACCGTGCGGCACACAAGATTGGCATTCCTACCAACGCCACCATGCTGTTCGGCCATATCGAAACTCCGGAACATCGCATCGCTCACATGAAGATGCTCCGCGACCTGCAAGATGAAGCCCCCGGCTTTTTCGCATTTATTCCTCTGGTGTACCATCCGGAACACAACGCCCTTCACAGCATCGTTCCCAACATGACCAGTCAGGAAGATATTCTGCGTACGGTGGCGGTGGCACGACTGTTCCTGGATAACTTCCCCCACATCAAGGCTTACTGGATCCAGATGGGAATCGAGACCGCCATGAAGGCATTGCACTCCGGTGCCAGCGATTTGGATGGAACTATCATCGAAGAAAAGATTACCCACGCCGCAGGAGCCAAGGTTCCCGTGGGCATGAGTCCGGAACGTATGCGTCAGCTGATTTTGAACGAAGGTTTGGAACCGGTGGAACGCGACGCTCTTTACGAACGATTCTCTTAAAGCTCAACCATGCGTTCGACCGCTTCGGCGAACAACGCAGGCTCTTGCAACAAGCTAATTACAACCCAGCCGTCATCTTCGAAATCGAAGAAGAATCCCGGCTGTACCAGCACACGTTTTTCGCGAAGTAGGCGAAGAGTCAATTCCTCGTCATCGTCGCCCAGATGCAACACGGCATACCAGCCCCCAAGAACCTTGGGACAATACTTGCCGGGGAATGCGGCACGAAGGGTTTCCCAATTGTTTTGCAGACGCTCACGAACTTGTGCTTCGTAATCGGCGGAGCGAGCCAACAGCGGTGCCGCCAGAGACTGGGCGCAAGAAGAAGCGCTCAAGTAAGCGTCTTCAACGAATTCAAGGGCGGCACGGATTTCTTCGAAATTTTCACGGGGGGCATAGAAGGCCATCCAGCCGAATTTTAATTGCGGAGCGCCAACAGCCTTGCTCAAACCATTGAGCCAGAAAATGGGACACTTGGGTCCGTTTACAGGAGCAAAGACAATGTCGTTTCCACCGCAGTCAAAGAAGTCGGCGTTAATGTTTCCGTCACCAAGACCATTGCGGTTTCCGCCGCGCAAATACAGCCAACTGCGTTTGACTTCGTCGCTGAAGCCATAATCGCCGAAGACTTCATCTACCACGAGAATCAAGTTGTTCTCTTCGCAGAAGCGAACAATTTCATTCCACTCGGCGAGGCCCACAATATGGCCTGTGGGATTATGGGGCGAAACCAGCAGAAGGATGCGGGCGTTTTCGGGAGCGGCCAGCAGGCTGTCTGTATCCAGCACGAAGCGGAACTGGGGAGCGGAAGATTCAGGAAGGCAAGATGCATCGACTCCGCCCCGCGGGCTTTGCTCAGCATGATGCGAAGGAGCGACGTTCTGTTCTGCATGACACTCGGCGGGAGTCTGCGGGCTTCGCTCAGCATGATGCGCGGAAAGTTCCTGACGTAAAGAGCGAACGGTCTTTAGCCCAGTTTTCTTCTCGCGGATCAGTTTCAAAAAATAGGGAGCGCATTCCAGATGTTCCAACTGGGCCAGCGTATCCAGCAGCGGATAGCCGGGCATCGGCGTCAAGATGGCATCGCCTGGATTGCAGAATGTCTTAAAGAGTACAGAGTAAGCTTCGCTGGTACTTGCGGTAATGATGACCTGGTTTGCAGTAAAGCGACCACCTCTTTCACGATAGTAAGCGGCAACGGCGTCTCGGGCCTCACGCCAGCCCGAGGCATCGGGAGACCAATGGCCGAACTGTTTGCGGGCTTCGTCTACCGCGGAGTCCAATTCCACAGGCAGTCCCACGCGAACCGGCGAACTGACGGTCATGTCGATAAACGGAGCGCTTTCCTTTTTCGCTTTTTCCAACTCTTCGAAAAAGGGGCTGGGAGTCAAATCATTGGGAAGCCTTTCAGAAAGTCTAACATTCAAACGGTTCATTTATTACATCCCATAGATTACAGCTTCTAGCGGTCTTAAAACTCTTGTTACGCCCGACGATTCAAACGGACCTTCGTAATTGCCTATTAATAGTTTGCGGTTCTCTACCAGGCGTCCATCATATTCAACTTCCGTCTCGCCAAGGTTAACCAGCACCACAGTGCCGTCACCTCGCCTATAGGCCATCATTTGTTCGTGTTCGGGGAGCAGCGCCGTAAAGGGGCCCCCGTCCAGATCGGTATTGGAAGAGCGCAAGGCGATCAGTCGACGGTAAAAATTCAGCACGGAGTTTGGGTCCGATTCCTGGGCCGCCACGTTGATTTCGACATAGTTGTCGTTCACGGAGAGCCAGGGTTTGCCCGTGGTGAATCCGGCGTTGGCGTCGGCGTTCCACTGCATGGGCGTGCGGGAATTGTCGCGACTAAAACGGTTTACGAAGGCCATGGCCTGCTCGTGGGAAAAGCCTTCCTGCAGGGCCATCTTGTACTGGGCCTTGGTATTGATTTCGTCGTACTTTTCCAGGTCGTTCCACTGCACGTTGGTCATGCCGATTTCCTGACCCTCGTAAAGGAAGGGAGTCCCTCGCAAGGTCAAGAGCAGCGTAGCCATGGCCTTAGCCGCCAACACGCGCAGCTTGGGATCGGCAGCCACCCGTTCGCTAAAGTAATTGTTCACGCAGCGGGGCTTGTCGTGATTTTCGAAAAAGGCAGGATACCAGCCGTTCTTCGCAGTGGCCTCCTGGCTTGCCAGCAGAGCCTTCTTAAAATCCATGATGCCGTAGGGCGACGGCTTGCACCAGATTTCAACATCGTGCAGGTGGCCAAACTCGAAGAGCATATCGAAGGCGCCGTTCTCCCCTACCCAATATTTCAAGTCGTCGGGTCCCACGCCGTTTGCCTCGGCCACGGTGAACACGTCCTTGCCCTGAGTCACGTTCTTCTTGAACTCCTGCAAGAAATCCAGGACACCCGGGGTATTTACGGTCATGGTGTGAACGCTGACCAGGCCATCGCTTGCATCAGGGGTTCCGCTTTCAAAGCCGTTCGGTTTCTTGATGTAGGGAATGGCGTCAATTCTAAAACCGCCCACGCCCTTTTTAATCCAGAAGTTGGCAATGTCGAAAAGGGCCTGGCGCACGTCGGGATTTTCCCAGTTCAGGTCGGGCTGCTGGGTGGCGAAGGTGTGCATGTAGTACTGCTGACGTTCTTCATTCCATTCCCACACGGAGCCGCCAAAGATACCGCGCCAGTTGTTGGGAGGAGCCGGTCGCGTTCCCGGTTCGCCAGCAACGCCATCTTTCCAGATGAACCAATCGCTCTTGGGATTGTGGCGGCTGGACTTGGATTCCTTGAACCATTCACACTGATCGGACATGTGGTTGAACACCAGGTCCATCACAATCTTGATGCCACGCTTATGGGCCTGGGCAATCAAGTTGTCCATGTCGGCCATGGTTCCATACAGGGGATTGATTTCGTAAAAATTGGAAACGTCGTAGCCGTTATCCACCATGGGAGACGCATACACCGGCGTAAGCCAGATCGCCCCCACGTTCAAAGACTTCAGATAATCCAGCCGGCTGGTAATGCCGTTCAGGTCCCCGATTCCATCTCCGTTGGAGTCCTGGAAACTGCTGGGATAAATTTCGTAGGCAATGGTATGTTTCCAGCGCTGCATACGACGTCAAAACTATTTCTTGTGCTTCTTGATCAGGCCCACTAGAATCGTGGCCACCAAAATTCCGGCAGGCAGAACAACGGCGATGGTCAAAAGGATCAGCTTCTGGAAGTCGCTCATTTCCTTCAGGGATTTCTTGAAGTTCTTAATGCGATCCAGCAGGCCCACCTTCCCTGCCGGAGCGGCACCATTTGCGGCACCCTCGGCACCGGCAGAAGCCTCATCGGAATCAGCCAGATCCTCGGAACCGGCAAAAGCCTTTACATCGGGAAAGTGGCCCAGCAGACCTGCCACGGCATCCTTTATCGGCACCACAAAACCACCGACCTTGTCGGCGTACATGGCGTAGCGTTTCTTGAACGGACGTGTCAGTCTACCAGTTAAATCCATAATTCCTCTACTCTAGATTCCTCGACTTCGCCACTTCGTGGCTACGCTCGGAATGACACTTACAGCCTACCTGTACAGCAGGTTCACACCGCCGAACAGGGCGCGCATGTTAGCCTTCAGAGTATCGCTAGAAACACCGCGGCCTTCCACTTCCTTGCCATTGGCCTTCAGCACAATACGGCTGAGACCGCGACCAGCCCACATGGAATCCTTTTCAGGAACCACCACCTGGCGATACTTCACCAGTTCCACCGGCATGCCGATTTCACGCATGAGCATAAGGCCAGCTTCAATGGGACCTTCGGCAGTGATGGACTTGATTATGGGCTCCTTGTCCTTCTTGAAGTGGAACACGAAACGGTTTTCATCGGGAACAACTTCGATGTTGTTGAACACCAAACGGCCGTTCACGTTAACGCGCTGTTCGCGGAAAACATCCAGAACCCGTTCGGCGCTCAGCTCGCCTTCCTTTTCGCTGCAAGCCTTCAAGATGGGCTGCAGTTCGGCGGCTTCGGCCAGACTCATCTTGTAACCGAACTTGGTGATGATTTCGTACACGGCGGTACGACCACTCTGGCTGGTGAAGCTGAGGGAATCGTTCTGGTTACGGCCGATGATGGAGTAGTCGATGGGGCGGTATGCACCCTTCTTCATGTCCTTGGTCTTGCTGGCGCCATCCTGGTGGATACCGCTACGATGGACGATAGCTTCGGCACCGATCAACGGAGCACGATTGTAGATGTTGATACCGGACCACTGAGAAATCAGGATGGCGGTTTCGTAAATTCTTTCCAGATGCAGGCCAGTGTCTACACCGGAGTTGTGCAGGCCCACAGCCACTTCGTAGAAGTTGGTATTGCCGCAACGTTCACCCAGACCGTTCAAGGCCACTTCCATCTGGGTTGCACCCACGAAGAAACTTTCCAGGGTAGCGGCAGTTGCCATGCCCAGGTCGTTATGGCAGTGAACAGAAATAGTCACGTTCTTGGGCAGAGCATCGTACACCTGCTTGATCTGGGAGATGTACAGCATGGGGCGATAACGTTCCACGGTGTTGGGCAAGTTCAAGGTAGTTGCCCCCGCTTCCACCACGGCCTTCAAAACTTCAATGACAAAGTCCATGTTTTCCAGGCAGTCACCGAAATGTTCGCAGCTGAATTCCACGGTACCGCGGTCACCCACCAGAGACTTTGCCAACTTCACGCATTCCACGGCCTTGGCCTTCACCTGTTCCGGAGTCATGTGCAGCACATGTTCCATGGAGAGGGGGCTAGTTGCCAGGAAGGTGTGGATACGAGGATTGGGAGCATACTGGACCGCTTCCCAGCAGCGCTGAATGTCGCTGGGGACGCAACGGGCAAGACCAGCCACCACGATCTTCTGGGCGACTTCATCACCTTCTTCAGCCATCTTTGCGGTGAGCTGGGCCAGTTCCTTACAAGATTCAAAATCCATTTCGCTAGAAGCCGGGAAACCCACTTCGGCCCCCTGCACACCCAGCTTCAACAACTGGAGGTAAACGTCCTTCTTCTGGGCGTTATTCCAGGGCTTGGGCAGAGCCTGGTTACCGTCACGCAGAGTGACGTCGTAAAAAAACGGTTTTCTTGCCTGATCGGCACAATCCATCATGCACTTCATTTTTCATCTCCTTGCCGCTTCCCTCGATTTTCACCGGGAACGCAAAGTCATTTAATTTTCAATCTCAAAGATAGCTTTTTTTATCCCTCTGACCAAAAAACAAAGGCCCGCTTTCCCGAGGAAGCAAGCCTTTTTAGTGTTCAATTTCAATAAAAAAAGTCTTATTGATTCAATACCCTAAAACCTCGCCTCGGTATTACACAGAGCGGTGCAAAGTAGAAGTTGTAGGTCTAGGATCATTTTCATGCTGATGAATATACAAAGAAGTTTCCACCACGGCAAGGGAAACTCCTTATTTTTTAGTAGCTGTTCAACAAGACCAGACTGCTAGAATTTAATCAGCATGTTCCAACTTGAATTTCCTGCCGAGACACGAAGGACATAGATACCAGACATGGCCGGCTTTTCCAGTTCCACGGTATGCTCACCGACAAGAACGCACTGTTAACGGTCATATCTTCCTTAAACATAGATGTCAGACATGACTCTTGAATTTCATATATTCTTTCCGTCGGAAACACCGACTTTTTTGTATATCGCCCGACAATCGCCCGCGAATTTATTTCGCACTACGGGAAATGCGTTCCTCGCCCCCATGGATAAAACAGCAGGCGGATATCGCAGACCATTCTGCTCGTATTCGGGCTTTGGAAACGTAGGTGGATTTCTTTGTAAAAGGCGACAAAGCGGGGAGATACTAGTTTTATAATCGCGCTGCGTTTTTTCTACTTTTCTTTTTATGGAACACGAGTATACTGTCAGAGGGCGAATTTTTCCGGAACCGGACCAGGTTCAGGACATTTCTTCGCTTCGCAAGTTTATCAACAAGATGAGTTGGGTCGAACAGGACTTCGAATCCCTGGGTTTGAAAATCGACGAGCGGAACGTTTCCCGATTCTCGATGAAGAGCGAGGACCTGGACAATGCCGCCCTGGAACAGGCTTGTCAAAATCTCTCCATGCTTCTAGGTTGCAAGGTCATCCTGAGCAAGGACCACGAAGTTTACGGTGTAGCCAACGTGTTCAACGGCGGATCCGATTACGAAGTCGTCGACGAGGATTGTTACCTGTGGATTTACGAACGGGGAGCGCGCCTCTCCTGCGAAAAAACAAAATTCTGGAACGATAAGTTCACGGATTTGGAACAGAAATTCGCCCAGGGAGCCGCCGCCAAGGCTTTGCAGAACTTGGACCCCATCCTGTAATAAAAAAGTTCGAACTTTATTATCTTTGCCCCCATGATTCTATTAGTGGCCGAAAAACCTTCCGTTGCAAACCAACATTACAAACCTATGCTGGAACGCCTGGAGGGCGAAAAATTCACACAGGGAGATGGTTGCCTGATTGGGCAGAACCATTGCATTACCTGGTGTGTGGGTCACTTGATTACCCTGGCCCCCCTTGATGCCTACCCCGGTTTCGAAGGGGGCTGGAAGTTGGGCAACTTGCCTTTGCTCCCCGAAAAGTTCCGCCTTATGGAGATTGAAAGCACAAGAAAACAGCTAACTGTTGTGCGAGAAATGATGAGTAAGGCGGATGTCCTCGTGAACGGCGCCGATGCCGGCCGCGAAGGCAATCTGATTTTTGACCTGGTCCTTGATTTTACCCCCGCCTTTAAGCAAAAGCAAATCAAGCGTCTTTGGGTGAACAGCTATGTGGCCAAGGATCTGGACAAGGCCTGGAAAAATCTGGAAGATGCCACCCAGCGATTAAACTTGAGTTATGCCGCTCGCCTGCGTCAGCGCGCCGACTGGATGGTAGGCCTTAACGCCACTCGAGCCTATACGCTTACGGCTGGCCGCGGCAAGATGATTTCTGTGGGCCGCGTGCAGACACCCACTTTAAACTTGATTGTAGAACGAGACGCCCTGGTGGAACAGTTCAAGGAACTGTATTACTACAGCGTAGTGGGAACCTGGAAAGGATTCCAGGCACAGTTGCTGCGCCCCGACCGCGACGCCAAGGATTCTGGCAAGGACAGCGCAGAAGGCCCTGCCCTGAAAGTGGCGGTCTTTGAAAAAGAGGAACCGGCCCAGGCCGTAGTGGACAAATGCGCCCCGCCCGAAGATGCGGTCATCGCAGGCATTGACGTCCAGCAGAAAAAGCAGTTCCCCCAAAAACCTTTCGACCTGACGGAACTGCAGAAAGAAGGCAACAAGCGTTTTAAGTACAGCGCCCAGCAAGTGCTGGATTGCGCCCAGAATCTTTACGAAAAGAAGTTGCTTACCTATCCCCGTACCGACTCCGCCTACCTGCCCGACACCATGAAGCAGGAAGCTTACGCCCTGGCACAACGCCTGGCAACGCCCCAGCAGCAAGGGATCATGCGTCCGGAATCGGAGAACTTCGTTTTCATCAACTCCAGCAAGGTCACAGACCACTTCGCCATTATTCCTACCGGGGAACAGCCCGACGAAATCAAGGGTGGCCTCCCCGAAATGGAAGAGAACATCTACAATCTGGCCAAGGAACGTTTTGTCCAGGCATGGCTGAAACCCTATGTTTGGAATGAAATGGAAGTGACACTGACCGCCCCTGCGGGCAGTGACGCAGAAACCTTCCGCCTTAAGCTGAAGCAGAACGAGGACTTAGGTTTCCGTGCCCTAGTCAAAGAAGAGAAGAAGGCCAAATCCAAGAAGAAGGGCGACGCAGGCGCCGACTCCGCCGCAGCCGACGGAAAATCCGGCGACGACAGCGGCAATTCTGACGACATCACCAATATCGTAGAATCCTTTCCCGACTGGAAAATCGGCGACAAGGCCCCCTTCGACGCCCTGGAACTTCAGAAGAAAAAGAAGTCCAAGCCCAAGTATTATACCGAAGCCACCCTCCTTGCCGCCATGAAGACTGCAGGCAAGCAGATCGACAACGAAGAACTGGCCGAAGCCATGAAGGACCGCGGTCTTGGAACTCCAGCCACTCAGGCAGGCATCATCGAGACCTTGAAAAAGCGCGGATTCATCGAAGCCCAGAAAAACAATCTGGTCAGTACCGCCCGCGGCCGCGAAGTCATCGCCCTCATGGACGAAAAAGTCAAGTCCCCCGAAATGACCGGCGAATGGGAATACAAGCTTTCCCAAGTAGAAAAGGGCAACCTGGATCCCAAGGAATTCCGCGACGGCATCGTGGAATATGTGAAGGAACTTTTTGTTCAGCTTCACGAAAAATACGGCAGCCAGTTTGAACGAGAAACCGTAACAGAAGCTCTCCCCTGCCCCAAGTGCAGCCAGCCCATGGAAATCGCCCCCTGGGGATACGTCTGCAAGAATGGCGAATGCGGTTTCAAGGCAGGCCACACCATTGCAGGCCGCACCCTTAGCCACGCCGAAATGGGCAAGCTTCTGGCCACCGGCAA
This sequence comes from Fibrobacter sp. UWH1, assembly GCF_002210365.1. Taxonomy (NCBI): domain Bacteria; kingdom Pseudomonadati; phylum Fibrobacterota; class Fibrobacteria; order Fibrobacterales; family Fibrobacteraceae; genus Fibrobacter; species Fibrobacter sp. UWH1. Next base: position 98,388 of record NZ_MWQG01000002.1, on the reverse strand, counting down.
ATCTGACTTGCTCAGCGGCTTCAAGAGCAAGAAGGGAACCACCTTCAGCGCCAACCTGGTTCTTGGCGAAGACGGCAACATCGGATTTGAATTTAGCGACGAACCCCAGGACGCAGCCCCCACAGACTATACCTGCCCCAAGTGCCAAAAGAAACTAAAAAGTTTAGGCAACCGTCTCATTTGCGAAGAGCCTTGCGATTTCGTTTTCTATAAGACTATCGCCGGCCACGTCATGAGCGACGAAGAAATGGCGGAGCTGTTCAACAACGGCACCACCGACGTCATCACCGACTTTATCACTAAGAAGGGCCAGGCCTTTAGCGCCAAGGTGGTCTGGGATAGCGATCACAAGGCCACCTTCGCCTTCGAAAATGACGGACACTTCCACGGTACCGAAACCAAGTTTAAGTGCCCCATCTGCAAACACACCCTAGAAGAAAACAAGAACGCCATCTTCTGCACAGGTAAAGGTTCCGACCGCGATGAACAAGGCAACCCCTGTGATTGCAAGTTCACCCTGTTCAAGACCATCGCAGGCAAAAAACTTCGGGCCGCCGACATCAAGGCCTTGCTCAACGGCGAAAAAACGGAACTGATCAGCGGATTCAAGAACAAGAAGGGCGAAAACTTTGACGCCTTCCTGAAAATGAGCCCCGTAGGCCGCGTAGAATTTGAGTTCCTCCGTCGCGAATACCCCTGCCCCGGTTGCGGAGGTTTCCTACGCAAGGTAGATGGCGGCTACCAGTGCATGCAATGCGGTTACGGCATTCCGCAAGTGTTCTACCAGCGCAAATTCTCTGACGAAGAAGTGGAAAATCTGCTGAAGAACAAGTTCTCGCCGGTGCTAGAACCGTTCAAGAAGGACGTCACCACCTTCCGTGCCGCCCTAGAAATCCGCGAAGGCGGAAAGCTGGGCTTTAACAAGTTGACTGTTGAAGTCATCAAGCAGAAATAGCAAACCTTAATCGATCCGTTCGCCCACAAGAACGCTCAGGTAAGCTACGGTAACAGCGGCTGCAGCCACGACACTGCCGGCCCCCACCAGCATTGCACAGAAAACAGCGGGAGCTGCTGCCAGAAGAAGACCGAAGAGAGTGTTGTTGCGCTGGATGTTCAGAATATTGTGCATAGTTAATCCTTTTTTCTTTTTTACGTGTACAAATATAGGTTTACATTCGCGTCAATTTCTGACAATTTTATATACAAAAAAAAGACCGACGGTTTTACCCGCCGGACTTATTTGTCGATCATTTATCAGTTAGACTTTAACAGCCTGCAAAACTACTTACCAAGAATCTGGTTGTAGAAATCCGGAGCGAACTTCTGGATGTAACCCATAATGAAAATGACCAGCACGATCAAGGGCAGAATCCACTTGATGTAAAAACGGACAATCCCGTTTACGGGAAGTTTCATACCGCTACCGGTATTGACTTCATCGTAGAAATTCTTCTGGCCCCAGCCGTAACGGAAGTTGCAGAACACCACGAAGAACAAGCTACCGAGAGGCAGCAAGGTGTTAGAAACGATAAAGTCTTCCAGGTCGAGAACGCCGCTGCCAGCACCAAAGGGCTGAAAGCCAGAAAGCACGTTAAAGCCCAAAGCACAAGGCAAGGAAAGAACGATAATCGCCAGAATGTTCCACTTCACCACCTTCTTGCGGTCGTAACCCTTCAGGTCCATCCAGAAAGAGATGATGTTTTCGAACACGGCCACCAAGGTACTCAGGGCGGCAAAGCTCATGAACAGGAAGAAGGCCACACCGCACCAGCGACCCGCAGGCATCTGGCTAAAGATGTTGGGCAGAGTCACGAACACAAGGCCAGGACCAGCACCCGGTTCCACATTGAAAGCGAAGCAGCTGGGAATAATGATCAAACCGGCAAGCAAGGCCACCACCGTATCCAGGACGCAGATATTCACCGCTTCCTTGGCTAGGGTATGCTTCTTGCCGATATAGCTTCCGAAGATGGACATGGAACCGATACCGATACTCAAGGTAAAGAAAGCCTGTCCCATGGCGGCAAAGATTACTTCGGTAACGCCCTGCTGCAGACGGGCAAAGTCCGGGAGCAAGTAGAACTTGAGGCCTTCTTCAGCACCGGGCAAGGTCACAGCGCGGATGGCAAGAATAATCATGATCAAGAAAAGCATAGACATCATGCTCTTGGTTACACGTTCCACGCCCTTCTGCAAGCCCAGAGAAACGATTCCCAGACCGAGAATGGTAGCAATAGCCATCCAGCCCACCTGCACGCTGGGATTCCCCAACATGGTGCCGAATCGTTCACCCACCTGTTCAGGAGACAGGCCATGAATATCCCCTTCCACCGCCATGTGGTAGAAGTAGTACATCATCCAGCCGCTCACCGTGGTGTAGAACATCATCAGCAGGTAGTCACCGACGATCATGGGATACTTGGCAATATGCCACTTGGAACCGGCAGGTTCCAGTTCTTCGAAAGATCGGCCGATACCGCGCTTACTGGCACGACCGACAGCAAATTCGGCAATGAGGGCGGGCAAGCCCAAGATCACCAGGAAGAACAAGTAGATCAGGATGAATGCGGCACCACCATACTGGCCCGTAATGAAGGGGAAACGCCAAACATTACCGATACCAATGGCGCAACCCGCCGCAATCAAAATAAAGCCAAGACGAGATTTAAAATTTTCTCTTTGATTCATTTTCAATAACCCGCAGATTTCTTAGGTTCCAAATTCAATGCCGTTCACAACGTGGTAGCGACGTTCTCCGTTAGCCTTGATAACTACGGCCACGCCATCTAGGTAGTACACACCCTTTTTGGAAACGTGGTAGCGCAAACGATCAATCTTACGGTCAGAGACGTAAATCATCAAGGGCATCAGGAACATATCGTGGCTAATAAAGATATTCACACGGTTGGTTTCAGACATGTTGGGAATGATTCCCTGCACAATCGTCTGAACGGCACGGGCTTCCAGGTCATAGAAGGCTGAGGTCAGCAAACCATCGAAGGCCCACTGGGAGTATACTTCACCTTCATTAATACTGGCGGTAGAATCCTTCTTGTACTGTTCAAAAAGTTCCATGTCCTTGATGTAGGTGCTGGCCACCAGGCGATTGGTAATGACAGACTGGAAGCTGGTCGTATCTTCACCACGACCGTAGGCAATGTTGATTGCGGTACTGCGAGTACGCACGAAATCGGTATGACCGTAAGAGAAAGCTTCGGAACTGGCCAAAAAACCGCCCAGGCGCTGAGACTGTTCGATACCGGCCTCGGTCAGCTTGGATTCAACACCGACACCACTTTCGCGACGGCCATGACGAATGACAAAGGCAACCTTGTCGCCCTCTTCCAGGCTTTCATAAACAGACTGAACCGTTTCGTAATCGGTAATGGCCGAAGCAGCGACATACTGACGGTCCTTTTCGATTTCTTCAGTCAGGATTTCGAAGGGCATATCGTTACCGGTAATGCCGCTGATAGAAGAGGTATCGCCCTCGGGCACAAAGGAAGTGTCCAGAGGCATCTCGGATGCAGAAGAAATTTCCAGCGAAGCAGAAGATTCGATGGGCTGCGGGTTGGGATCATCACCAACCGTGGCAGAGCTGGCCGGATTAACCGGGGTTTCTATGGGAGGAGTCTGCGGATCATCGGCAGGCGGATTGACGGCCACACCAGAATCATTGGAACTATCACTACCACATGCACTAAAGAGCATGGCGGCTATAGAAATGGGCAATAAAAATTTCTTCATCATAATGTTCCAATATAGTAAGATGATCTTTTTCAAGATTTTCCACTTTTTTAATTTTTGTATATTTGAGCCGCTAATTTTATAAAGAACGTAGGTTGATCATGAGCGAAAATTACAAGTATGGTTTTGTGACTGATATCGAGAACGAGGCTTTTGAAAAGGGTCTTAACGAAGATATCATCCGCCGTGCCAGCGCTCTCCGTGGCGAACCTCAGTTCATGCTGGACTTCCGCCTGAAGGCCTACGAAAAGCTCTTGACCATGGAGCAGCCCAAGTGGGGCGAACTGAATTTTGAACCTGTAGATTTGCAGGACATCGTCTATTATTCCGCTCCCAAGAACAAGAAATCCCACGAAAAAATCGAAGACGTGGACCCGGAACTTCTGGCCACCTTCGAAAAGCTGGGAATTCCCCTGGACGAACAGAAGCGCCTGGCCAACGTAGCCGTGGACGCCGTGTTCGACTCCGTCAGTATTTATACAAGCCACAAGAAGAAGCTCATGGAAATGGGCATTATCTTCTGCAGTATTTCCGACGCCATCAAGGAATATCCGGAACTGATTGAACAGTACCTGGGTAGCGTGGTTCCTGCAGGCGACAACTACTTTGCCGCCCTGAACAGCGCCGTCTTTGGCGACGGAAGTTTCGTCTACATTCCCGCAGGCGTCAAGTGCCCCATGGACCTGTCCACCTACTTCCGCATCAACAACAAGGAAGCAGGCCAGTTCGAACGCACCCTGATTATCGCCGACGACAATGCCGAAGTCAGCTACCTGGAAGGCTGCACCGCTCCTGAATTCTCTAGCAAGCAGCTCCATTCCGCTATCGTAGAACTGGTAGCCAACGAAAACGCCAAGATTAAGTACAGCACCGTGCAGAACTGGTACGCCGGCGATCGCGAAACTGGTGCTGGTGGCGTCTATAACTTCGTAACCAAGCGCGGCAAGTGCGCAGGCAAGAACAGCCGCATCAGCTGGACTCAAGTGGAAACCGGCTCCGCCATCACCTGGAAGTACCCCAGCTGCGTTCTGGTTGGCGACAACTCCGTAGGCGAATTCTACAGCGTTGCCCTTACCAACGGACACATGCAGGCCGATACCGGCACCAAGATGATCCACATCGGTAAGAACACCAGGAGCACCATTATTTCTAAGGGTATCAGCGCCGACTGCTCCAGCAACGCCTACCGCGGCGAGGTTTCTATCCGTAAGGGAGCCGCAGGCGCCCGCAACTACACCCAGTGCGACAGCATGCTGGTTGGTGACAAGAGCGCCGCCCATACGTTCCCGTATATCACGGTGGCAAACCCCACTGCACAAACAGAACACGAAGCCACCACCAGCCGCATCAGCGAAGACCAACTGTTCTATTTCGAGAGCCGCGGCATCAAGCGCGAAGACGCCATTCAGGCCATGGTAGGCGGTTTCTGTAAGGACGTGTTCAAGGAACTCCCCGGCGAATTCGCCACCGAAGCCCGCCAGCTTCTGACATTGAAGCTGGAACACAGCGTGGGGTAACTCGCGTGTCATCCTGAGCGCCCCTCCGCGTGTCACCGGAAAACACAACCGCCCCCCATCTTTGAGCGTATTTTTACAAAAGGGGTTACTAAACAAACCAATTTCAACGTTTTGGTAACCCAATATTTAGTTTATCTACAACATTTTCTCTTTAAAAGGTTACTAAAGTCCTTTACACATCAATTTTAGTAACCCACAATAAGAGCCTCACACAGGAAAAGCTCCTTTCACCAGCACTTTTTGTTTAATTTATTCAAAAAAGAGGTTACTAAAACACATCTTCAAACATATTTAGTAACCCATTTTGCCGAAAAGACACCACTTTCACTCCGATTAGATTCATTTCTTGTTATATTGTGAAAAAATTGGATTCCACTCCTACAAACCTAAGAAACGCATGGTCTTCGGCCCCCTCTAGATGGAACCCGCAAACAACGAGGTATTTATGAACGTTCTTTTCTTGATGGCTAACGGTTTTGAAGAAACCGAATTCGTTACTCCTTTTGACTACTGGCAGCGTGGCGGTCTGAATGTGACTTTGGCTTCCATCAGCGATAGCCTGGAAGTTGTAGGCGCCCATGGTCTGGCCATCAAGGCAAACGTTCTCTTGAAAGACGTGATGGCAGGAGCCGCAGCTAGCCTCGCCGACTTCGATGCAGTCTGCCTCCCCGGTGGCGGCCCCGGCGTTCAGAATCTGAAGGCTTCCGCAGCCGTTGCCGACGTCCTGCGCGACTTTGATTCCAAAGGCAAGTGGATTTTCGCCATCTGCGCCGCCCCGCTGGTTCTTTCCAAGGCAGGTCTCCTCAAGACCCGCAAGTGTACTTGCTTCCCGGGCTGCGAAGTGGAACTGGACTGCAAGCAGTTCCTTACCGACCGCGTAGTCGTCGATGGCAACATCATTACCAGCCGCGGCGCCGGTACCGCCGAAGAATTCGCCTTTGAATGCCTGGCCCAGGCAGCCAACCGCGAAACCTCCGAAAAGATCCGCAAGCAGGTGGTAGCCCGCTAAAACTTCGGGGCGCGCTCCACCGAAGCGCAGGCCTTTGAAACGGCTCAGTTTGCGACAGCTCCAAGGTGAAACCTTGGGGCTTTTTTACTAAATTTGGGCCTATGAATTTTCAAGATCGCATTATCCGCGCCACAGGCAAGAAGACTCCCTTCCGCCTGATTGTGGTTGACCTGACCAAGACCATGAACACCATCGGCAAGCAGCATGACGCCAAGGGTTACGCCCTCAAGCTCATGGCCGAGAACTCCATCGCCAGCCTCTTTTTGAGCGCAGGCCTCAAGTTCCCCGGCACCGTAAGTTTCACCACCAGCTTTGGTGGCGAAATCACCTGCATCCAGTCAGACTCCACTCCCCAGGGTTTGATCCGCGCCATGATTCCGCAGAGCGAACTGCAGGCCATCGGCGGCAACGAACCCGCACTCGTTCCCCAGACCGTCAAGGTGGTCAAGCTGAACGAACAGGGCAAGCGCGTTCACGAAAGCATTATCGAGGCCCCCTCCGTTTCTATGGGTCAGAATCTGGCCAGCTACCTCTTGCAGTCCGAACAGGTACGTTCCGCTGTGGGTATCGAAGCCAATTTCAATAAAGAAGACCCCAGCAAACTGGACTACGCCGCCGGTTTCTACATCGAAGCCTTTCCGGATCTTGAAGACAAGGACATCAACCTGATTGAAGTGATCATCCAGAACCTGCCCACCTTCAAGGACATGACCAAGGCCGAAGGCTTTGACCTGGATGAACTGCTGGACCAGCTCCGCGGCCCCTACGAAATCGACATCGTCAAGGAAATTGAACCCAAGGCCTACTGCCCCTGCAGCCAGGAACGCATGGTGGGTACCGTAGCGACCCTCCCCCTCAATGACCTGGAAGATCTGGAAAAAGACGGCGAAGACCTGGACGTCACCTGCGACTTCTGCCGCAACAAGTATAAGATCACCCTGAACGACCTGCGCGAAATCATCGCCAGCCGTAAAAAGAATTAACGTCAATCCGAAGGATTAATATGTTTACCAAACAATGTGTCGTCACCCTGGACCTTGAAGGCGTTCTCGCTCCGGAAATCTGGATTGCCGTTGCAGAAAAGACCGGCATCGCCGACCTGCGCCTGACCACCCGCGACATTCCCGACTACGACGTTCTGATGAAGGGCCGTATCAAGATTTTGGAACGCGAAGGCATCAAGCTCAGCGACATCCAGAATGTAATCGCCAACCTGGGCCTGCTGGAAGGCGCCCGCGATTTCATGGACACACTCCGCGACGAAGCCCAGGTGATCATCCTCAGCGACACCTTCCAGGAATTCGCCTACCCCATCATGAAGAACCTGGGCATGCCCAGCATTTTCTGCCACAACCTTGTTGTAGAAAATGACATGATCAAGGGTTACCACCTGCGCCTGAACGACCAGAAGACCAAGGTGGTCAAGTCCCTGCAAGACCTGAACTTCAAGGTATTCGCCAGCGGCGACTCCTTTAACGACACCGGCATGCTGAAGCAGGCAGACAAGGGTTGCTTCTTCTGCGCCCCGGACTCCATCGTCGCACAGTTCCCCCAGCTGGAAGCCACCAAGACTTACGCAGAGCTCCTCGAAAAGTTCCATAAGTTCCAGGACACCCTTTAATTATTAGGGCTTTACTGCTAATAAACGCCGCTCCAAAGCGGCGTTTATTTTTTTTCCGCATACTTTTAAATAAAAAAAATGGTCTAACCCAACAAAAATTAGGTTAGACCAAGTATCTAAGATAAAGTTTTTAGATAGTTATATTACATCTACACTTTGAAAGAACATAGCCATATCAAATATTACTTCTTGTTGCCAGGACGCTTGTAGCCGAAGGACTTCAGCATATCGTCGCTAGTCTTGATGATATCGCCCTTCTTCTTGGCAGTAAGATCGTTCACCGGCGGCAAGGTACACTTCAGAACAGACTTCATGCCAACATCAACCTTGTAGACATAGGCACCCGTAGCAAACAGCTTGCCGGATTCAGCACGCACATAGCCATCCTTGTCCGGTTTCAGTTCAAAGAACATCTGAAGCAAGCCAGCCTCGTTGACAAAGGAAGGATCGTTCAATTCCTGAGTGAATCGATAGTAATCCACAAAGTTGCCCAAGGTCGTGTACACCCAGATCTTCACATCCATCTTGATGTCGTACAGGTTAGCGTTGGAAGCATTGACGTAATCAAATCCGTCTTCGCAGTACTGATTAACGTAATCACTAACCGTCAGCTTTACACTGTTTGCGGCACTCACACCTTCAATGGCCACAAGGCCATCAGAACCGATCAAGTCATCCAAGGTAGCCAGGCCACCAACGCCACTAACCACAGGAACCTTCACGTCCATGACCAATGTAGGACCAAGGTGAGTTCCTTCTTCAACGCCTTCGTAGGGAACCTTGCCGCTGCCCTTTTCGTTCTTGAAGCTGCCACCGATCAGGGTTTCCGCTTCCTTGCCGGTAGAGGGATTGCGAAGACTAACAGCAAAGGTTTCACCAGGTTTGGGAGGATTAGAGGTATAGTATTCTTCGACCTTTTCCTTGGTCACGACAGCCACAGGCTGTTCAACAGAAATCTCGACATCCTTGGCGTCCTTCATCACAACCCAGACGGTATCAGCACCCATGTTGCCGGCCTTATCCTTATAGAAACGGATAATCGGATTGGTACCCTTTTCCAGACTCTGGAGAACCAGGGTATCCTGCACCACGCCGTTCACCTTCCAGGTTACTTCTACAAAGTTTGCGCGGACGATATCACCTGTCTGAGGATAGGTAATTTCAACCTTGGGACCAACGCGGTCTAGCACAATGAACACGGACTGGGTAGCCCCATTGCCATAAACGTTGACATAGGTGTAAGAAACGGAATAGCCGATATCGCCAACATCGCTACGAACCAGTTCGCCCTTACGATTGACACCGTAGGCAATATTGACGGAGTTGCCGTTGGCATCCACATAGTCATAAGATACAGTATACGGGACTGCATCAATGTCCTTCTTCGAAGCGGCACTTTCCGTCATCAGGTTACCATTGGCGTCCACCAGCAAAACCGCACCGGTAGCTGCGTCAGCCTTATAGGAAATGGTTACGGTTCTGCCGTTCACGACTGTTTCGTAAGAAACCGTATAAACTTCAACAGAGTCGTACTTGCCCTTCGAATTCATGACCGGCACCTTAATAATGTCGCCGTTCTTGTCCACCTCGTAAGAAACCGTTACAGAATCGCGACCCGCAAAAGATTCCTTGTAAGAGAGAACCACCACATCGCCATTCACAGGAGTACGTTCGGTCACCTTCGTTTCGTCAAGAAGGATATTGGCCTTTTCCACCGTTCCCATAGTAGAAAGAGTGGAACTGGGAATTCCCGTAGTATCCAGGTCAATCTCTATGTAGTAGTCTTTCTTCACATTGGAAACAGGATCAGATACCGTTACATGAATCTTGTTCTTAGTTGCATTCACATAAGTGTTGGCATCATCTTCATCCAAACTTTCAACGATGGTATAAATGTTGTCGGCCACAACTTCGTTGTCTCCGGCGCCAACAGTCACGATCGGAGCGGCAGAGCTATAGCATACCTTGACGGAATCGCGGGCTGCACCATCCAGATCCGGATTGTCATACTCAACTGTAACGTATTGGCAACCATCCTTCAAGTTAGCTTCCTTGCATTTCTCGGCTGAAGGACTGTTATCGAAGGTGCAGCTCAACTCGATGTTCGGAACGTTGGTATAAATGGTCGTGGGGTTCGGCCACTCGCCCTGTTCATTTTTACCTTCAACAATCTTCACCTTGGAATTGGGCACGTCCACGATGGCAACCACCACGTTCTTTTCGGAGCAGCCATTGTATTCATCGCAAACCTGAATGGTAAGAGTCTCATTCTTAGACTTTTCGTAATCAATCTTGGCACCTTCCTTTACGGTGATTACGCCAGACTTAGAAACTTCAAACCAATTAGAAGTTCCAACCAAGGTATAAGTCTTTACGGTATCGCCAGCATCCTTATCGATAGACTTCAGCGAAGAATCTGCAGAAGTTCCGGACTTGGAATTTTCAACCACGTGGACCGTATCCGTCACGATAGTCGGCGGATTGTTATTGAAGTCGATTTCGATGGTCACCTTGGAACTTGCAGTAAGAATATCTTCGTCCTTACCGGTAGAGGCACTCTTGTCGCTTACAATCACGTTGATTTCGTACTTGGACTTAGAGACGTTTTCATTCAGCTCAATGCCATCCTTCACATGGATCTTGCCAGTATTTTCATCGATAACAAAGAGGGAATCCACAACGGCGAAGTTCGGATCATCAGGATCAAAGGCGTAGGTAAATGTATCGTCATCAACATCCTTCACAGAAATGGATCCGTCAAGGATTGCCTTATCGCCACCATTAATCACATGGCCAGAAATAGTGAAAGTGGCAGGGCCAGTAATCGGAGCATCGTTCACCGGGGTGACAACAACGGTTAGAGTCTTGGAGCCTTCCTTTTTATCACTGGAGCTTACGGAATTCTGAGAATCATAGACTGCAAATTTCAGAGTCGTGTATTCATAATTCGACAGCGAATCACCATATTTATCAGCCACGGGCACATACTTCAACTGACCAAGGGAATCAGCCGGGATCTTCTTACCCACATCACTCTTAGTCAACGTTTTTCCAAAATAGGTCAACGAGCCCTTTGCAGGGACAGCTTCGATAACGACACCACCCATTTCTCGATCAAGGGGCGATTCATAGGGGAACATATCAGCCGCAAAGGTGAATACGGAATCTTCAACGGCGTCAATAACCGTGTCCCTAGTCACAGGGACAACATCCTGATCGATGATGTACATATCAAAGGCACCTTCGCGAACGTATTCACCAGAAGCATTCTTTAAAACGGCACCAACAAGATTCGAAATCTTCAACTGGAATTTTTCTTTATTGTTCGTGCCATACGCTTCGACAAACTGATCCAGCTTTGCGTGAATCTTGATCTGATTTTTCAAATCGAGAGTGTCAGAATCAACGTCAATTTCTGCGGAAGCCAAAGAATCTCCGCAAATAGGAGTAAGCCCCACAAAGTCAGAAGCATCTGCCAGAGCGCCACTGATCTTTCCATCAACCGGAGTTTCAGAAGACACACTGAAGCAATAATCAAATGTCACCTTCACCTGTGTCTTCTTGTTCAGCTTCAAGGGAATAACCGTATCTCTTTCGCTTTCGGGGAATTCAACCGTAGCAAACAAGGTCGGGTCAATTACAGACGGGTTGAAGCGCACATAGCGGAAGTCTTCGGCCTTGAAGTCAAACTGTACATAAATAGCCTTGGCAATCAGCTGGCCAGCGAAACGGGCCTGCTGCGCAATGGTAATGGTCTTGCCAGAAATGAATGTACCCTGAAGATGCTTTTCGCCAGCAGTCCAGTTAATCTCTTCGGGAGTGTAAAACAAAAGGTTGCCGGCATAATCCTTATTGCTAACCAAATTTTCATCAGATGTGGTCCACGTTCTAGATTCCCTATCCCATTCACTATCATCGGAAGCCTGGATTACGCGAATATTACTATGGTTGGTGATTTCAAGTCCACCATCCAAAAAGACGCGAGTCAAACGACCGCTCTTCTGCATGCGAACATACAAGGGCTTGTCATTTTCCAGTCTGATACCCGCAACACGGATATTATACATATCGTCAATATCACCGGGGGGCACATCAATATAGGCGTTGGGAGTCGTGGAAGAAGCATGAATGACCGTATCGATTTTCAGATAATGATCAGCATCCATACCGTCAAAGAAAGAGTAATCAACAACAGGAACATCAAGATACTCATCAATGGGGATAGCTCCATCACACCCAATAGTAGCCTTTGTATCACGAAGGCCCTGCGTTGCGCAATAATATTCGCCGTCACAATTATTGTTTACGACAAAGCCGTTTTCTACACAATACATGCCTGCAAAGAATTCGTTATTTCGGCCATTAAAGGAAGCCTCAAAAGTACCCCCAAAATGAGAAGGTCCGATCAAGATGGAATCCAGTCCGGTACCACCCTTAAAGGAGCCTCCAAAAACCAGGGGGCCGCCAATAGAATGCACATCATTTACCATGACGAAGTCGCCAGTGGCACTACCAACATAGCCAGAAGAATCCGTAATATGGATTTTTCCACCATCAAAGACAATACCATCGCCGGCATTTTTTCCGTTACCGACAATGCCATCACCTTCGTACAGACCGGTACCCCAAAGTTTATACTTCATGAGGTCATTCCATGCATTGGTCTGAGACGCAGAATCCCCGGCAATTTTTGTAAACTTAAAAGGGAGCACTTCCAGAGGGAGTCCCTCTGCAAAAGATGCGCTACAGCAACCCAGAACTAGCAAAACTAGCCAAATCTTTCTAAAATCATACAAAAACATAATAAACCTCCGCAAATTCAACCCTATACCCTATCCCATAAAATAATAAAATAAAATTTACAACGTTAACAAAACGAAACCTAAAAGCGGTTTCTTATGTCAAATAATCCATAGAAACGGCCTAATCTCTTGAAAAATGTCAAAATTGTTCTATATTTGAGGCTCCTAGGCCCTGCGCAATGACTATTTGCGGGCAACTCGCCAGGGCGAAAGCAGCAACGGACTTGCGGATTTTTATGTGCTCAGGTAGCCTAGGATTTTTTAAAACTGCTGGAAAACGGCAGTTTTTTTATTTTTGAGAAAGAGGAACGAGGTATGAGGGCGGAGCCTGCGGCTCCTTTGAGCCAAATAATCGCGCCGAAGGCGCCTGGTTTTAACTCACCACTATTCACTCTTAACTATTCACTCTTAACTATTCACTGTTCACTCTCATGATTCTCTGGACCATCCGCCATACCAAGCCTTACAATCCCAAAGATGTCTGTTACGGCAGACTGGACTTTGACGTTTCCCCTACTTTCGAAGAAGAAAGCGAGGGCGCCCTGAAGGCCCTGGTGGCCGCTGGAGCCAAGCCCACCCGTTTGTTTTCGAGCCCGTTGCTCCGCTGCACCCGCCTAGCCGAAAAGGCCGCCAAGGTGACCGGCCTCGAAGTCGAGAAGCGAGACGAAATCATCGAGATCAACTTCGGTGACTGGGAAGGTCAGAAGATGGATCAGGTTCCTCGCGAACAAATGCTGGGATGGGCCAACGACCTCCGAGGTTACAGGTTCAACAACGGCGAATGTTTCTATGACATCGACAAGCGCGCCGGCCGCCTGCTAGACAGCCTCGACGACGATGGAGAATTTCTGTGGATCAGCCACGCAGGTGTAATCGCCGCATTGCAGCACTTCGCCTGCGGACTCCCCGACGACCAGTTCGTAGAAGGTGCATTCAGTTACGCCATGGTCACCCGCTTTGAATTCAAGCGTAACGCCGAAGGCCACTATCGAGGAACCTACACAAAGATTCATGACGGAATCCAGATGGTTCCGCTGAAAATCGGTTAAAGCAAAAGCTGGCAAACGCCAGCTTTTTTCCGTTTAAAAATCAAAGGTAAACAGAGCCTGGGCGCCGCCGTTGAAATTCGGCAACAGAGCCAGGTGCAGCGGGTTGTCAAAGTCGCTCAACAGGGCGTCCACCACCGCATCGCCAATCGAATACAGATACAGGAGCGCCGAAGCCCAGATATACTGGTTACGGTTCTTGCGGTAATAGGTCACACGCTCTACCACACGTTCGTAGTCTTCACTAGTCGTGCTTTCTCCAGCCTGCATATGCTTGCGGTCGAGGTAATATTCTACCATGTTCTGCGAAGTCCAGACGCTGACGCTTGCTCCCATCAGTCCCATATATAGTAAGCCGGCCTTGCCAAACTCCCCATTATACATTTGTCCAAAACCGGGGATAATGGCCCACAAGGCGGCAGACTTCATACTCCTCAATTCATTGCTTCGATAATTGTTCTTATACCAGATACCAAAGGCGTCGAACATACTATACAACTGCAGACCATAGAGCCAGGCCGTTTCAGCCTTGCGCAGGTCTTCCTGTTCCATTTTCTTGTCGCTGTAGGCTCTCAGACGATTGATGTTGTCCGTACGTTTTTTTTGATAATATTCAAGGCTGTCCCTAGACTGCAAACCCATGATCTTTCGGGTATAGAAGGAGACGGAATCTCTAAAAGGTTCCGCCTGTTCCAGGACTCGTCGATACTGGAAGTCCTTATTGTAGACAACTTCGTAAAAAAGAGCAAGTTCGATTGCGGTAATGAATCCACCACGAACGTAATGTTCCGTGTAATAATGACCACCACCCGGCAGGATACTTAAGAGCATGGTCAAGGGAAGAGAATTCCGCTCGGTAGGAATATCCCATTCATTTACCTTGAGGGTATCGATGGCCCTAATTCCGGTAACGCCCTTTTGCATGGGATTGACACTGTCTTGAGGAGATTCAGCGGCAAAGACCCCGGCCACCAACAGCAGCAGGGCCAGGACTCCGGCCCGCAGGGAGCGACTCCGGATAGGCTTGAACCAACTCATTAACATTGAGCGCAAATATATAAAAGTCTATACAAGGTTTTATTTACGCCAACGCCTATGAACGTCAAAGTCGCGCAAAACGTTATTTTGTATTTTTTGGGGGGAACGTCGTAATTGACATTTTATGACACAACCGTTTTGTATATTTGAACACGTAAAAGGAACAACAAAGTGAACAACGCAAACGAAATGAATCTCGAGCAGTTGGCAATCGCCGTCAAGGAAGCTCTGCAAGCAAAAGGCCAGATGATGGCCACCGCAGAATCCTGCACCGGCGGGCTTATCGCAAGCACCCTGGTCGACATTCCGGGCAGTTCCGCAATCCTGGCAGGAGGCATTGTCGCCTACCAGAACGAAGTCAAGGAAAACCTCCTGGACGTTCCCGCAGAAATCCTCAACACCGTTGGTGCCGTTTCTGCAGAAACCGTCAAGGCCATGGCTGAAGGAGCCCGCAGGAAGTTTGGTTGCGAATGGGCGGTTTCCACATCGGGAATCGCAGGCCCGGGCGGCGCTGAACCAGGCAAACCTGTTGGTACAGTGTGGATTGGTGTCGCCAATAGTTTGCAAAATGAAGCTTTTTGCGAAATTTTTTCGGGAAACCGCAATCAAGTCCGCGAAAAAAGCGTGTATAGAACATTGCAGGTACTTCTAGAAAAAATAGTTCAAAAAAGCACTTGCACAAGTGAACACTAGTTGTTATATTTTTTAACGAAAAAACAAAACGGAGTCAATTATGGCTAAGAAGACGAACACAAACGGTATCAACACTCTCGGCAACCTTTCCGCAGATAAGGCAAAGGCAGTAGAAGCTGCCATCGCACAGATTGAAAAGAATTATGGAAAGGGTTCTATCATGGCTCTGGGCGATCAGCCCAACGAAGATATCCCCGTTATCCCCACCGGCTGTATCCAGCTGGACATGGCTCTGGGCGTAGGCGGTTTCCCCCGTGGCCGTATCATCGAAATCTACGGACCTGAATCCTCTGGTAAGACTACCCTCACCCTCCACGCCATTGCTGAAGCTCAGAAGCTTGGCGGTGTGGCAGCCTTCATCGACGCAGAACATGCTTTCGACGCTGTTTATGCCCGCAAGCTGGGTGTCGATATCGAATCCCTCCTGGTTTCCCAGCCCGACACCGGTGAACAGGCTCTCGACATCGCAGAAACCCTGGTCCGTTCCGGCGCCATCGACATCATCGTTATCGACTCTGTGGCTGCCCTCGTGCCCCAGGCTGAAATCAACGGCGAAATGGGCGACAATCACGTGGGTCTGCAGGCCCGCCTCATGAGCCAGGCCCTGCGTAAGCTTACCGGCATTCTCTCCAAGTCTAACACCTGCATGCTGTTCATCAACCAGCTGCGTATGAAGATTGGCGTCATGTTCGGCAACCCCGAAACCACCACCGGCGGTAACGCCCTTAAGTTCTACGCCACCCAGCGTATCGACATCCGCCGCATCGCAGCCATCAAGGACGGCGAAGATGTCATCGGTAACCGTACCCGCGTGAAGGTTGTAAAGAACAAGGTTGCAGCACCCTTCACCCAGTGCGAATTCGACATTCTCTACGGTTGCGGCATTTCTCGCGAAGCCTCCATCCTGGATCTGGCTACCGAACTGGATATCATCCAGAAGAGCGGTTCCTGGTTCAGCTACAATAACGAACGTATTGGCCAGGGTCGCGAAAACACCCGCCTGTTCCTGAAGGACAACGCAGAACTCTGCAACGAGATCGAACAGAAGATCCGCGAAAGCATGAAGGATGTAGAACTCTTCAAGCTGAACGACGGTGACGCTCTGGCCGCAGACGACGAAACTCTGGAAATCACCGACGAAGCCTAATTCGTAGACTTTCAAAAATTTCTTCCTAAAGCAAAACTCCGACCGATCCTTTAGCCATTGGGATGGGCCGGAGTTTACTTTTTTAGAGGAAGCAACGTCCAATTTTTTTTTGAATTTTAACTATCTTACGGTTTATGAATAAGCGCTTGTGGACTTTGGCAATATCGATGGCACTGACAGCAGCGTCAGCCCAGACATCCTGCCCACACTTTATTCTAGAAGCGCCCATGGTCGTAAACATCGAAGGCCATTTTATTAACGTAAAGAATTCCCGCGAAAGCATTGATGTGGAATGGCGTCACCACCCCGAAAGTCTAGACACGTTTTTCGTCAATGCATCTAACCGTCCGCAGTTCAACTTCATTACTGCAGGAAGTTACCGCTATATGGAATTTCCCGACGCCAAGATAAAGCGCCAGCTGGGCACCCACCATCTAAAAGAAACTATTGGCGACACTCCGCTAAAGTTAGACGACATGGAATTGCTGGCCAACGGGCAGTTCCTGTGCAAGAATCCCACAGAACAGAAGTCGAACGTTTTTTCTACCGCCCTGTCTATGACTTGGTGGAGTCTTACTGCAGACACGCTCCCCACTCCGCAGAGTGTAACCATGCGAGGAGCCCGCAAGGAAACCAGAACATTCACCATCCGTCAGTGGAGAAATTATTCGGGATCCACACTGCCCACTCTGGTCAAACTAGAAAGCGAACAATACAACGGAGAAATCTGGATCCGTTCCGCCTATCCTATCCAGGCACTGCAATCCGACCCGCTCAAGAAGAACGTCGCCAAGAAAGCACAGCCTCAGCAGCCTGAGCTATTCCGCAAAATTCCAATGAAAGGGGAAAGAAAAATACCCCTGATACTCAAGCTGAATCAAGAACTGTTGCGCGAGTGATCCATCGTAGAAGGATTTCCTGATGCGGTTCCAGCCACCCACTTCCAAGGTCAGGTTCTGGAGTCCCTCATTCCATGAAAAATGAACGCCAGCCATAGACTTGACATAGCTCAAAGCCTCTTTTTCTACGGTATTGTGGCTGCGCAGGTAACCTGTTCTGTAGAAGTTATTTTCAAACAGCAATGCAAAATTTTCGTCCAGGGGAATACGCCCGAACGTTTCTACAACAATCAGGAAGTCACGACTGAACACAGGAATGTTACGCTTGTAATCGTAACTCTTGCCATCGAAATCCGTGCTTACATCCGAAAGAATGTAATGCAAGGTGAATCCTAAATCGGAACCACCACGGAATTCATAGTTCATCGTTAGACAGAAGTCAAACAACTGGGCATAGTCAAATTCAGCATCTTCGCCGCCCACGTTATCGAGAACGTAATCGGCGTTCCATGTTTCCGCAATCCTTCCACTGCCTGTCACATCAGAAGTCACCATTTCCAGGTTAGACTTGAAGTACAGGTAGCTTTCATAATTGAAATTCAGTTCAAAGGACGGATTGATCTTGAAAGGGCGCAGTCCAAGACCTGCGGAGTAACCTCCATAGAAGGGAGTCAATTCCAGCCCGCCATCCATGCGAAGGTAGCTGGGATTACGTCCCAGTCGTTCGCCGTAGGGCAACATGTCCAGAGGTTCCAGCCAAGTATAATGGAGCGTCCCGAACAGCTGAGGCAACCACTGCCCCAAAACAAAGGGAATATTGCCACTCAAGCCATAAGCCAGGTTGGGACCATATCGAAAGGCTGTCTGAGAGCTCTCGTTATAGCCATCAGCATAGGCATCAACGGGGTTTGCGACCGCAAACAGAGCACACAGAGTGGCTACAGCGCCAAATTTCTTTCCAAAACCGTTCATTTCAGTGTAAAATTAAAAATATTTTCATCTTTTGCCTAATAAAGTTCTTATTTTGTGGTCAACAAAACGAAATGATAAAATCAGACGATTAAAAAGCTGACTTTATAGATAAAATTAGAGGAGAAATTATGAAGCTCTCTCATATTTGCCTGCTCGGTGTTAGCGCCCTGATGTTCTGGGCCTGCGCCAGCCGTTACTCTTCCCCCATTCTTATCGAACGTGGCGAAGGTCGCAAGGAATATGAACGTGAATACTTTGCCATTAAGGAAAGTATGGGTATCGACAAGCGCCTGAAGGACGTGTTCAAGCAGGGCTATATCGAAGAAGGCATGACCAACGACATGGTCAACCTCCTGTGGGGCCCTCCCGACCACGAAAAGGAAACTTCTTCCAGCAGCGTTTGGGAATACTACACCCGCGAAGGTAAGCTGATTACTCGCCTTATCTGGAAGCACCCCGACCAGGCCCGTCTGAAGGGTTACGAAGGCGAATGGATCCTGGACAAGATCGAAGGCGACCGTTATGGTGGCTCTCCGGCACCGGTTTCCAAGCATTCTAGCAACTACTAATCGGTATTTTTCAGCCTCAAGCCCACAACTTGAGGCTATTTTTTTATTCGGTCTACCACAGGCAGTCCTTTTTTACTAAATTTACCCGCGTTAAATTTTAAACCTCTCAAGGAGTTAATTATGCGTCAGTATATCATTGCTGGTAACTGGAAGATGAACAAGACCGTTAGCGAATCCGTTCAGCTCGCTAAGGACATCGTTGAAGCCGTCAAGGACGTGAAGAAGACCGAAGTGGTCATCGCTCCGACCTACCTCGCCGCTGCTAAGGTTGCAGACGTCGTTAAGGGCACCAACGTGAAGCTCGCTATCCAGGACATCCACTGGAAGGACCAGGGCGCATACACCGGTAAGGTTTCCGTTGACATGGTTAAGGAAATCGGCGCAGAATACATCATCATCGGTCACTCCGAACAGCGTCAGTACTTCCACGAAACCGAAGAAACTGTTAACCTGAAGGTTAAGAAGACTCTCGAAGCCGGTCTGAAGCCCATCATCTGCATCGGCGAAACTCTCGACGAACGTAACGGCGGCAAGCTGGAAGCTGTTCTCTCCACTCAGGTTAAGGGTGCTTTCAAGGACGTTTCCGCTGAAGACGCTGCTAAGTGCGTTCTCGCATACGAACCGGTTTGGGCAATCGGTACTGGCGTTACCGCTACCGACGAACAGGCTCAGGACACCCAGGCATACGTTCGTTCCGTCGTTGCCGAAGTCTACGGTGCTGAAGTTGCTGAAGGCATGCGCATCCAGTACGGTGGCTCTATGAAGGGCGCCAACGCTGCAGGCCTCCTGGCTCAGAAGGATATCGACGGCGGTCTCATTGGTGGTGCAGGCCTCAAGGCTAACACCTTCATGGAAATCATCGCTGCTGCAGAAGCTAAGTAATTAAAGCTTTTAGCACAACAATTTAAAACCAAGGTAAATAACTATTATGGCAACTCTCTTCTGGATTCTTATCGTCCTCCACGTGTTCCTCTGCTTGTTCCTCATGCTCCTCGTTCTGGTTCAGAACGACAAGATGGGCGGCCTCGCAGGTCTCGGCGGCATGACTTCTCAGTCTGCCTTCTCTACCGCAGGTGCTGCGACCTTCATCCAGAAGTTGACCCGTGCCATTGCAGTTATCTTCTTCATCGTCGTTTTCGCCCTCGGCCTCATCACTGCCAAGCAGGATCAGGCTGTCGAAGAATCCGCCATGCAGAAGGCAACTCGCGAAAACGCTGCTCAGCAGGCCCCGGCAATTCCGGCTCTTCCCGCTGACTTCGGCGCACCCGCTGCAGTAGATGCCGCCCCGGCAGCAGAAGCACCGGCAGCCCCCGCAGCAGAATAATTTACCTGGCTAAAAAGCTTTTGCGCATAAGCCTATAGATTTCTATAGAGCTGCAGCGCAAGGTTCGCGGTCGTGGTGGAATTGGTAGACACGCTAGCTTGAGGTGCTAGTGGGAGCGATCCCATGACAGTTCAAGTCTGTCCGACCGCAGTAAAAAAGACTCAGTTCAAAAACTGAGCCTTTTTCTTTTTTCAAAAAAATCACTTATTCAAAGAAGGCTGCATCCCTCGTTTTCGAATTTTCTCCAACTGCATTTGATTACAAAAACCTGATACATAGATATAGTTTTCTCCAGAAACGGACTGTTTCTGTCTTCCAAAATCCAGCTCGTATTTCCATTTCAGCGGATGAACCAATCCAGCGAGAGATTTAACATAAAGAGAGTCCGCTGCACTAAAATAAAAATCAATCAAATCATAAGGCGAAACAGCTAAAGAGTGTCTGCAGCGGGCCCCTAAACACGTCCCCCCCGACATTCCCCTAAACGGGTTTATCTTAGCCTTATCCGAACTCACACCAACCAGACTTACATCAAAATACGTTTTCGTCACTCTATTTCGAGCATCGATGGTAAAAGAAATGTCATCAATCATCTCGTAGGCCGTCAACACAAATCCACTGTCCTTACCAACAAAGACGCTGGTATCCTTGTAAAAACAGAAATTGGCAAAGATGGGGTCCGTTTCGGAAGAATCATTTTCAGAAACACACCCCTCAGCGAAAGAAAGCGAGGCCGCCAGCGTAATTAACAAAATGGATTTACAAACGAGACTATAAATCATGGGACGTTCCTAGAGCATAATAGATGTCAAACAACGTTACAAAAGTACAAATAAGTTTTGCAAAAAACATATTCGCAAAATTTATCTTTCACTTAACTAAGCCAGAACAATAGATTAAACGCAAAAATTCACGAAATAAAATTAGAGTTAAAGCCAGCAGAACAATCAGCCCGCATCAACACAATCTTTTCTAGCCCCAAAACAAACTATATTTGGCTAAGCAAATTCCAAGACGCCGAAGAACCTTTCTGCAAAGACTTTGAAGAAGCCGAAGAGCTAGCAAATCACTAAATGCAAAAAAAAACGATCCCATGACAGTTCAAGTCTGTCCGACCGCAGCAAGAAGTCCGTCCTTTGGGGGCGGATTTTTTTTATTTTAGCCCTACGGTTATCGAGGGAGGACGATTCATGATCAAGTTTTTTTTCGCGACAGCTATCTTCATTTGCGGTTGCTCATTAGATTCGGAGCGTGAGTGCCTAGAAGACAGAGATTTCTGCCTAGACTACGATATCGACCGACAAAACAACTGCATCGACGAAGACGCCTACAAGACTTGCATCCAGAAATATTCAAAAAAAGCAATGACTAACGTTGAAGAATTCTGCAAGGACCAAAGCACCTACAAGTGCAGTAATTAGCCAGAACAACGCAGCCAATCCGCTGAACAAAAGAACTGACGGTTGCTAAATTTTACCCCGTTAAAAAGGAAATCCCGTCTAGATCCTTGATTCTATCGGACCTGCAGTCCTCCAGAATGACTGGTCGAGGATAACATTGGCCGGGATGACATTTGAAGATAAAGGTTTAACATGAACAACAATTTGGTTTCTCCTGTAGGCATTCTCGGCTTTGGCGTTGAAGGCCAGAGCACCTTGCGTTATCTGTTCCGTGAAGGCGTCAAGGACATTGTCGTGATGGACAAGAATCCGGTGAACTTGCCGGAAGTTCCTGCAGGCGTAAACGTGAAGGTTTGCAGCGGCGAAAGCTACATGGACGGCCTCAAGGATTGCGTGACCGTAGTGCGTTCTGCAGGCGTATACCCCATGAGTCAGGAACTGTTCAAGTTCCAGATGAACGGTGGCATGATGACTAGTCAGATTCAGCTGTTCCTGGAACAGACCAAGTCCAGCAAGGTGGTGGGCGTTACCGGCACCTTGGGCAAGGGCAGCACCGTCAGCATGATCAGTCACATTCTCGACAAGTGCGGCAAGGCAAACATCATCGGCGGTAACTTCGGCGTGCCGGCGCTGGACCTGCTGGAAGACGATTCCGCAGACCGAATCAGCATTCTGGAACTTTCCAGCTTCCAGCTGATGACGCTTTCGAAGTCGCCGGACGTAGGCGTGGTTCTGCGCGTGTCTACGGAACATCTGGACTGGCACAAGACTGTCGAGGAATACCGCGACGCCAAGGCAAATCTGGTTCGCTGGCAGAAGAATAGCGGCACTTGCGTCTACCTGAAGGATGCAGAACCTACCGCAAAGATCGCAAGCGAAAGCCCCGCCCGCAATAAGCTGGCTGTTAGCTTCGGCGACGGCGAAAACGGAAGCAATGACGGAAACGCCGTTATCGAAGGCTCTACGCTGACCATCGGCAGCGACAAGCTGTTCCTTAGCGACTGCAAGGTCCGCGGCATCTATCAGCTGGAAAATATGGCGGCAGCAACCCTCGCCTGCACCGCCCTGGGCATCAAGGTAGCCGACGCTTTCGAAGCCTTGAAGTCTTACGAAACCCTCCCCTTCCGCATGGAATTTAAAGGCGAAAAGAAGGGCATTGAATTCTACAACGATAGCTACGCCACCCGCCCCGACGCCACCATCGCAGCCACAGGCAGCATGAAGCGCCCCTTCGCGCTGATTCTGGGCGGTTCCGAAAAGAACGCAGACTTTACTGAACTCAGCAACATCCTGGTGAAGGAACGCCCCAACCTGAAGCGCGTGGCCCTCATAGGCGCCACTGCAGAACGCATGCTTGACGATCTGAAGAAGGCTGGTGTAGATGAAGCAGGTATCAAGACGGCTATCTTCCCCACTCTTGAAGAAGCTTTCGCAGACAGCCTGAATATCGGTGAAGGCGGTACCGTTATCATGAGCCCCGCCTGCGCAAGCTTCGGTCTGTTCAAGAACTATAAAGTTCGCGGCCAGGTTTTTGACAAGCTAGTTTCTGAAGTTTAATTTTTTTGAGAAAAAGCGGTTAAAACCCTTTACAAGATTAAACGAAATAACTAACTTTGAGCCGTTCCGTTAAAGGACCTCGCGGTCGTGGTGGAATTGGTAGACACGCTAGCTTGAGGTGCTAGTGGGAGCGATCCCATGACAGTTCAAGTCTGTCCGACCGCAGTAAATAACTCGCTTGAAAAAGCGGGTTATTTTTTTGTAGTCAGACGTTTTCACGCCCGCTTTCACCCCCAAAAACTTCTTCATTTTTTTCAAAAAAATTTCCGTTCAAACATTTACAAAAACGCAATTTGTTATTATCTTTGAGCCGTTCCATTAAAAGGACCTCGCGGTCGTGGTGGAATTGGTAGACACGCTAGCTTGAGGTGCTAGTGGGAGCGATCCCATGACAGTTCAAGTCTGTCCGACCGCAGTAAATAACTCGCTTGAAAAAGCGGGTTATTTTTTTATTTAGCCGACACAGATTCCGCTTTTTTCAACACCGACGCTGATTCCGCGTTTTTAGAACACCGACGCTGATTTCACGCACTCCTAAAACATCCCACGCCCCCAAAACATCCTGTACATATTCAAAACGTCCGGTTCCGTCCCGCGCCCCCAAACTTCCGCACACATCCCAAACGCGCGTTTTATAATCAGTCAAACATCAACAAAACGCGCACAAGACAGAAAAGCCTCCCGAGGAGATTCGGGAGGCTCATCCGTTTGATTTTTCCATCAATTATTTAACGGTATTCACCATCATTTTCTTGGCACCGTCCACCTGCTTCAGCAGGTATACGCCCTTGGCATAGCCGGCAGCGTTAAGAGCCTTGGCGGCACTCTTTCCAGCCAGGTTAACCAGGCCGACCTTGTTGCCCTGAACATCGAACACATCGTAGTTCATGCCAGAAGCTGCAACGAAGTTGATTTTCTTCATAGCGGTTGTTTCGCCAAGAGGATTGTCATCGTCGGCATTCTTGCCCTTCACCAGGTTGAAGTAATCAAGATCAAACCAGTCTGCGGTTGCAGTAATGCGAATGATATTCACACCGGCCTTCAAGGCCACATTAGTGGAAATCTTGTTGTAATCATTGAAGTTTTCTTCTTCGCCAGAGGAACTTGCTGCAGGAACTTCAACTTCGCCGGCTTCAGTACCATTGACAGACACACCGAAACTTGCACCGCCGTTAGAAGCTGCGGCAATGTACATGGTGTAATCGCCAGCTTCAGCAGCATTCACAGAGTATTCCAGCCATTCGCCCTTTCTGATGTAGCCAACGACAGTCTTCTTTTCGCTCTTCTTGTAGATGTCAACACCAGTGCCATCGCGATACTTGGAGCATTCAGCTTCCTTGCCTGCGTCGGTACAAGAGTGGTTATCCGCATCATCTTCATAGTAGGAATCATTGCCTGCGCCGTAGCCCGGATCATCGAAGTCTTCGGCCTGTACAATTCCAGGAACAGTCCAGGGAGTCTGGGTCTCATTATGAGCGGTCTGGGGTTCCGGTTCGCGCTTGGTTCCCTGGAATTCCCATTCAAGAATACCCATGGTAGAGTCCTTTGCACCCTTGAATACGAAGAACACCTGATCAACTTCTCCGGTAAGGCCCTTCATTTCGCAATCATTATCGGCATAGTCATTCCAGCCGCTAGTCTTTGCCAAATCGCAGGAACCTGCCAAAGTACCGGTGACAGAACCAGTATGGATTTCAACCTTGTTGTCGTTACCCACGTTAGCAGCCTTGATGCGAAGATTCTGGGCACCCTTGCCGAAGTCCACGCCAGTCACGCGAATCCAGGATTCCTTGGTGGCAAGGGGAGTCAGCACATGCTTAACAGCCTGGCCCTTGGTCCAGTCGGTACGGCTACGGACATTGCGCTGCTTGGAACTGGTGAGAGCCTTGTAGGTCTGGTACGGGTCAAACTTGCCAACCTGCTTGGGACCTTCCTTGGTGAACACAAGCTTGTTCATGGAGCCATCAGCCGCGTAGGTAATTTCATCGATACTTACACTACGATGGTTACCCGGTTCCGGATCGGCAACACCCAGGGAAGCAGGATGTTCCTTAGCGCGAACAAGGCGACGATCATGATAAACAGCATAAGTCTTGCCCTTGAATTCAGCAAAACCCTGGTGGTTGTTACCGCCATCGCAACTATGAGTTTCACAGTCGTTAATCTTCCACACGGCTTCGATAACGATACCCTTGTAGGAGTAAGGACCAAGGGGATTCTTGGACATACCGTAACCGATTTCCTGACCGCTATTGTTGAAGCTGATATAGTACCAGTCACCATGCTTATGGATGTAAGGAGCTTCAAAGGACTTTTCTGCCTGGACTCGAGTCAGAGAGTTCCTGTCCAAAGTCACCTTGCCGTTACTTTCGGTGAACTTGATAATATCGAAGTTATTACCGATGGGACGCTTCACAGAGCTGGCCGATCCACCACCAAAAATCACATAGCCGGTACCATCTTCTTCAATGAAGATACCCGGGTCAAAGCAGTGGTCGATGTCATCGCAGTTGCCGAGGAAGCTATTGGAGCCACCGGCAATTCGAGGTTTGCCATAAGCATCCATAATGGGGTCTGTATAGGGACCATCAATGCTAGGAGCGGTAATCATACCCACGCCACTTGCGCCATCGGGATACACAATAAAGGGTCTGCCATTACGGACGGCAATGCCGGAAGCCCAGGTATTGCCGGGATAAGTACCAAATTCACGCTTTGACTGGAAAACCATGCCATGGTCGGTCCAGTTCACCATATCCTTGGAACTGAAAGCATACAGACCGATAATATTGTACTGGAACGGGTCAGTGCTGACACACATATCGTCCGTATCGGTCAGAATGTAGAAGGTATCACCATCAGAAGCGGCAGAAGGGTCTGCCAGATAATGATAACTGGAAATAGGATTTTCCGCCATTGCGGATGCGGCCAGGCCAAAAACGGCGGCAGCCACAAACTTGCGAGAGAGAAGGGCCGCTGTCGCGAGCTTATTCATCTTCATAACTTACTCCATACACGAATATCCCACCCATTGGAATTATTCTTATAGCAAAATACTCTATAATAATGGAATATGGACATTCGAATCCACCTTGTCATGGACAAATTGACAACGGCAAAATATTTACAAGCGCTATAGGAAACGCGGCTTCGCCCATACTATGGGAAATCGGGAAAAAAAAGCTATCTTTACAAAAAAAGTTAAAGAATCGTAAGACATGAACCGTTTTGAACTCATAAAGACTTCCAAGAAGTCCAAGGCACGTCTGGGAGTGCTCCACACGGACCACGGCGACATCCATACGCCGATTTTTATGCCCGTGGGCACCGAAGCTACCGTAAAGTCGGTAACGCCCCAACAGCTGAAGGACCTGAAGGCCGAAATTATCCTGGCCAACACCTACCACCTCTACCTGCGCCCCACAACGCCGAAAATCGCCGCTGCCGGCGGCATTCACAAGTTCATGAGCTGGGATCGCCCGGTTTTGACCGACAGCGGTGGATTTCAGGTATGGAGTCTGAAGGATTTACGCAAGATTAAGCCCGAAGGGGTGGAATTCAGAAGCATTCTGGACGGTTCCAAGCACTTTTTCAGCCCGGAAACCGTCATGAAGGCCCAGCGCGAGATCGGCGCCGACATCATTATGGCCTTCGACGAGTGTACGCCCTACCCCAGCACCGAAAAAGAAGCTCAGCACAGTCTGAATTTCACGCTGAAATGGACCAAAGAGGCCATGGATTGGCTCAAGGCCAACCCGGAAATCCACGGTTACGAGCAGAAGTTCTTCGGAATTGTGCAGGGCGGCATGCATAAACACCTGCGTAAGCAGGCAATAGAGCGCATCGCGGAACTGGAACCCGACGGATTTGCCATGGGCGGCCTCTCTGTAGGCGAGCCCACCGAAACCATGTATGAAATCGCTGATTTCTGCACCGACTACCTGCCTAAGGACCATGCCCGCTACGTGATGGGCGTAGGAACCCCCTGGAACCTGCTGGAATTGATCAGCCGCGGCGTAGACATGTGCGACTGCGTCATGCCAACCCGTAACGCCCGTAACGGAATGCTGTTCACCAGCGAAGGCGTCTTGCGTTACAAGGCAGCCCGCCACGCCGAAGAATACGACAAGCCGGTGGACCCAAACTGCGACTGCTACTGCTGCCGCAACTTCAGCCGCGCCTACCTGCGCCACCTGCACCACGCCGGCGAATCTTTGGGCTTTACCCTGGCCAGCATCCACAACCTGCATTTCTATCTGCACCTGATGCAAGAGGCAAAGGACCACATCGCAGCCGACGACTTCGAAGAATGGAGCAAGGCCAAGATCGAGGTTCTGCAGCGAAATCTGGAATAACGATACTGACAAAACCTTTATAGGCATCATATATTTTTTATATTTGCCCGCGAAAAATTTGAAAACAGGCATCAAACCCGAAGGTGATTATGCAGGACTCTTCCGCAATGGATAAAGCCGCTCAGGCAGAATTGGATCGCATCAACGCGCTCCCCACGGTGACTCTGAAAGACAAGATGGCCATTCCGCCCCAGCGTGGTGCAGAACTTCCCCATCGCGAATACCGCACAACCATGGACGAAAGCACCAAAACCATGTCTCTGGCACAGGCTCGTCTCGAAGCTAGCCGTTGCATGGACTGTAAGAAGCCGTTCTGCACCGCAGCCTGCCCCATCAGCATGCCTATCCCCCAGTACCTGAAGTTGCTGGCCGGTGGTAACATCGAAGGCGCTGTGGAAATGATCCGCGCCACTTCCCTGCTGCCCTCCATCTGCAGCCGCGTCTGCCCCCACGAAAAGCAGTGCCAGTCCAGCTGCGCCATGGGTCGTACCCTGAAGGATATGAACAAGGGTATCCATATGGGCGAAACCGAACGTTTCTGCATGGACTACGAACGCGAACACATGGGAGGCAAGAAGGTTCCTGCCATGGCCCCCTCCACTGGCAAGAAGGTTGCCGTTATCGGTTCCGGTCCTGCAGGTTTCTCTGCAGCAGTAGACCTCCGTACCCTGGGCCACGATGTCACCATTTTTGAAGCCTACGACTTGCTGGGTGGCGTGCTCCGTTACGGCATTCCTCAGTTCCGTCTGCCCAAGGACATCGTTGACTACGAATACAGCATTCTCCCCAAGATGGGCATCGAAATCAAGACCGGCGTTACCATCGGTAAGGATATCACCATCGAACAGCTGAAGAAGGACTTTGACGCCATCTTCATCGGTAACGGCGCTGCCCAGGCTCTCAAGACCGGCGTTCCCGGCGAAGACCTGAAGGGCGTCTACACCGCCGAAGAATACCTGAAGAAGGGCAACCGCGGCGTTGAAATTGAATCCGGCAAGCGCGTTATCGTCGTTGGTGGTGGCAACGTGGCTATGGACGCAGCCCGCATGGCATTCCGTCTGGGCGCCGAAGACGTCCGCGTGGTCTACCGTCGTACTCTTAACGAAATGCCCGCCTGTAAGGCAGAACTCCGCGAAATCCTGAACGAAGGCGTGGTGGTTATGGAACTGCACAACCCCGCCGAATTTATCGCCGACGAAAACGGTCACGTCAAGCAGGCTAAGTTGGACCTGTTCCAGCTGGGCGAACCTGATGAAGCTGGCCGTCCCCGTCCGGTGAAGATCGAAGGCCAGAGCGAAACCATCGACTGCGAGACCGTGGTCCTGGCAATCGGCAGCAGAGTTTCCAGCGAAATCAAGGACACCACTCCGGGTCTCGACACCAACCGCAACGGTACCTACATCGTCCGCGCCGAAGATTCTTGCGAAACTTCTGTTGACGGAGTATTCGTCGGTGGCGACGCCAAGCACGGACCTCTCACCGTGGTGATGGCCATGAAGACTGGCCGTGACGCTGCAGTCCAGATCCATAAGGCTCTCGTCGGTTAATCAAAAGGTTTGCGGGACCTACCCGCAGTTCCCCAAAAAATTTTAGAGGTTCCGCACAAAGGCGGAGCCTCTTTTTTATGCTCAGTCCAATCCTAGGCCGCCAAGACAAAAGCGTCCCGCACCCCATACTGTGCAGAACGCTTTCCCGGGACCGGATTCACATACCCTACGCGTCGTCCGATCCCTAGGCTACTTGTCGTAGCGTAAATTTTACGGCATCGCGATTTTACTGTTTGACGATTTTGCGTTGGAACGTCTTACCGTCGGCCACCAGGCGCACCAGGTATATGCCAGGCTGCAGATGACTCAGGTCATAGCTGACCCCGCCGGGCATTCCGTTCAGGCGCACCTTACGGCCATCCATACGGACCACATCCAGTCGGCGGATTTCGCTAGCGAACACATCCAGACGGCATTCCGAGACGTTATACATCAAGGGGTTTCCGTTGGCGGCAACCGTGGCAGAGAATCCAGTTTCTTCACCTTCGGAAGGTTCATCCTTAGAAGGTTCGTCCTTGGAACCGGAAGAGGCGGGACCGTCTTCGGCAGGTTCGCTGGAGGAAGCCGGATCGTCGCTGCTGGAGGAGCCCGGCTCATCGGCGGAGGCATCAATCTTAACAGAGATCAGGAAGAGGTTAGCGGAATCGCCCTTGGTAATGGAATGCTTACCGGCAGCCAGCTTGACTTTTACAACGCCTGCGGTGGCAGTATACTTTTCACCATCGATCTTGATCCCCTTGGCGAAATCACCGTTGAAAACCAGAGTCACTTCAGCAGACTTGGCCAGCACGAATTCAACAGATGTAGCCGATTCAATCTTGAGGCAGCGGGTCAATTCGGCACCGTTGTAAGACACGGTTCCCTTGCTGGCAGAAAGGTTTCCGAGGAATTCGAAGTAGTCGCTGCTGGCTCCTTCTTCGGTAAAGTTATGCACCAGGTCTGCAGAAATAGACTTCAAGTCGGAACTTTCATCAACGGGATCGTCTGCAGGCGCTTCGACGGTGGCAGAGGAGCTGTTAGGAACAACGCCGCCAGAGACACTGCTGGAACTGGCCACAGTCGCACTGGAGGAAGGTTCAACAGAAGCACTGGAAGAGGGGCTGGATGCGGTTCCCGAAGAGGAGTTGGGAACGGCCGGAGTCACGACAACCGCGCCATCACCCTGGATAGACTTGACGCTACCGGTATAGGCCACCAGCTTATTTTTCAGAGCCTGGTTCACAGCATAGAGGGCATCGTCTTCGGCGGTAAAGGTCCACTTGAAATCACCGCCATTGATACGGCCTGCATAGGTCATCACGTTAGCCTTGGCGTCATCCGGTTCATCGGCAGTATACTTGTACATGACCGAGGTATTCACGTCGAAGTTGTTGTACTTGTTGCCACCAGACTTAGAAACAACAGTGGCAGGAACCTGTTCGTCGCGCTTGCTCACCACGTAGGCGTCGAAGTCGGTCTTGGTATTGATGGAGCCAACGGCAGTTCCGTCAACGCCCTTCAGGCGGTAGGTGGTTGCGCCGTAAGCGATGAAGGTACCGCCTTCTGCAAACTTGTTATTGTAGGCCTTGATGGTTCCGCCCGCTTCCTTGCTGAAGGTTGCGTTATCGGTGGTGCTGGTGGTAGTACCGGCATAAAGGTCGGAACCCTGCATAGAAGTGAGCATGGGGAACTTGCAGTTACGGAAGTAGTTACCTTCCATGAACACAGAGGAACCCAAGGTAGAGCCCGCACCGTACTTGGCATTGCCATCGTAGTAGTTGTTGTAGACGTGAGCGCTGTAATAACGCACGCGAGGATGACGGCTATCGGAATGGTCGTACCAGTTATGGTGATAGGTAATGTAGTAGCCGTCGGTAGTTCCTTCGGAAAGGCCCAGCAAGTTGGACTTGCCGTTATCCCAGAAGTGGTTGTAGCTGAAGGTGACGTAAGTAGACTTCTTGCAGTCCAGGGCTCCATCGCCCTTCACCTGGTCCGCATCGGAACCGGCATCGCCGTAGAACATATCGTTGTTGTGGATCCAGATGTACTGGTCGTTCTGCTGAAGACCGATGTTGTCGCCTTCGGAACTGTTCACGTTCATGACGCCCATATTGCGGACTTCTACGTTCTGGGCGTTCTTGATGCGGATACCCCAACCGTTTGCGGTAGCATCTTCGCCAATACCTTCAATGGTCACATAGGAATCTTCGGAAGAGCCCAAATCAATGAGCATGTCGCCTGCCACCAGGGAATCGGAGTCCGTCACGTTACCGATAAAGCGGAAGTCGAAAGGACGAGTTTCGTAACCCTTCTTCATGCAGTTCAGAATGCCCTGGAAGCTCTTGCAAGTGGTCTTCGTGCCCTTGGAATTGGTCACCACGTCGGCGGTCACCTTGTTCTTGGAATTTTCGGAAACATACACCACCACGGCACCGCTCTTGAGAGTACCGTCGGTATTGTAGGCCCCAGGAACGCGGCCATTGCTAAAGGCAAAACCGGTGCGGTCATGAGCCTTCACAGAAACCGTCTTGGATTCGGCAGCCCCTTCGGCACCATTCACCACGGGAGCAATCTTCAAGGTGTGTGAGCCTGCCTTCAGGCCGACCACGTCAGCACGCATATAGGAACCGTAGCTACGAATCAGCGGATCATCGATCTTGGTTCCGTCCACATAGACATTGTAGCTGGAGGCACCGGAAACAGGCTGCCATTCCGCATAGGCGGATTCCAGCCAACCGGCAGCGGTATTGACAGTCAGCGCCGAGGCGGAAGCGGCAAGGCCCAGCACTGCGGCAGAGAGAGAAAGAAATTTGCAATCCATAAACATCCCTTTTTTAAACCTTGAGAACGGGCACCATTCCATTGTTCTCATTTTCTTTCTCAAATATAATGTTTATTTTTTAGAAAAGCAATATAAAAATTCTGATTTTTAAACAAAAATAAAGATTTTCAATACAAGAACGTTCTCAAAATCATTCAAAAGCATCATATTTTGCACCTTTCTACCCAGCCCTTTCTTTTTCAAGGTCTGCATAAATCTATTTTTGCATCAATCATATTTGAACCAAGGAGTTCCCATGGAACCGCTGCTGCACCAGTCCCTCGCCCACATGTTCTTCGCTACCTGCGACAGAGAGGATTTCCCCGGCTGGTACCACAGAAAACACGAACAGTGGATTTATTTCTCTAGGCAGCAACTCGCCAGAGATACCCGCTCCTTGGCCCTTGCGTTCAAGAACCGCGGAATCAAGGAACACCAGAGTATCGGCATCGTAGCCAACAGCTGCCCGGAATGGATCATGACGGACATCGCATCCCAGCTGAATCACGCCCAGGTGGTCCCCCTGTTTCCCAACATTTCCTCGGACAATTTCAACTTCCAGTGTGATGACTCCGACGTCCAGATTCTGCTGCTGAACAACGTAAACGAACTGGACCAGGCCATCAAGGACGTCCTTCCCCGCTTTAGCGTGGTCATCTGCATCGATCCGGCATCCGACTGCCCCGACAACGGCGTCTACTGGCACGACCTGATCCGCGAAGGCCAGGAACTGGCCAAGAAGCCCGAATCCTCCGCCTGGATCCAAAGTCAGCTGGAATCCATCAACCCCGACGACCTGTTCAGCATCATCTACACCAGCGGTTCCACCGGACGTCCCAAGGGTGCCGAACTGAGCCACCGCAACATGCTGGCGCAGATTCAGACCATCAGGCGCGATGTTGTCGCCCTGAACCACAACGATGTAGGTCTCGTAGTGCTGCCCGTGGCCCATGTGCTGGAACGCATGACCACCTATTTCTTTATCCTGAACGCCACAAAGGTATTCTTCGCCGACACCCCCAAGAACACCGCCCTCCTGATGAAGGAAGTCAAGCCCACCGTCATGATGGTGGTCCCCCGCATTCTGGAACGCGTCTACGAAAGCATGACGGCCGCCGGCGAAAAGTGCCACGGTTTCAAGCGTTGGCTGATTAACCGCGCCGTAAAGATTGCAAAGATCGAGGACCCCACCAAGCGCCCCAGCATCGCCCGCCGCATTTACGACAAACTGGTCTACAAGAAAATGCGCGAAGCCATCGGCGGCAAGTTCCGCCTGATCGTCTGCGGTGGCGGCGCCCTGAACAAGTCCATCTGCCGATTCCTGCTGAACGTTGGCATCAACATCTGCGAAGGTTACGGCCTTACCGAATGCGCCCCCGTGCTCACGGTGAACACTCCCAAGTGCATCCGCCCCGGTAGCGTGGGCATCCCCCTTGCCTATCTGGACGTAAAGATCGGCGAGAACAGCGAAGTCCTGGCCAAGGGCGACAGCGTTTTCAAGGGCTACCACAACATGCCCGAAGTAAACAAGGAAATCTTTACCGAAGACGGTTACCTCAAGACAGGAGACCAGGGATCCTTCGACGAAGACGGCTACCTGTTCTTGATCGGTCGCATCAAGGAACTGCTGAAGACCAGCACCGGCAAGTATGTAAGCCCCAACCCCATCGAGCTTGAAATCAGCCGCCACCCGCTGGTGGAACAAGCCCTTGTCATCGCCAACGACCGTAAGTTCGCTTCTGTGCTTATCTTCCTGAACCCCATCAACGCACGCCGCTTCCTGAACCGCACCAAGGACGAATTCGATATCAACCGCGCTCTGGAATCCAAGCACATCAACGAGGCTCTGGAACGTCACATCACCCGCATCAACAAGAAGCTGAACCATTGGGAACAAATCCGCAAGTGGACCCTCATTGGAGACAGCCTCACCGTTGAATCAGGCTTGCTGACTCCCACCCTCAAGATCCGTCGCAAAGCCGCCGAAGAAATGTACAGCGAACAAATCGAAGAAATGTACAAGTAGCGGAGAGCGATGAGCAGCGAGCTGTGTGCTGCGAGCGGAAAGACTCGAGGCGCGAGGCTTGAGGTATCATCCTGAGCGAAGGCATGTAAGGCCGTAGTCGATATAGAATTATTAGCAATTTATTGCCTTACAATTCCTAGGTTCGAAGGAGCAGGATCTAGATACTAGATATGAGATATTGGACGTTTGACGTGGGACTTCTAACTGGATTAGTGAACAATAAATAGTGAACAGTGAAAGGCGCCTAACTTTAACTCAAAGTTCAAAGCACATAACTCATATCTAAATATTACAAATAACGAATACGTTACCAACGAGTACATCACAAACGAGTACAACACTTAAGAGCTGGGGCTTAACGGTAATCGAGGCCAGCAACCTGTATTCAAGCGCAGAGGAAGGACGCTACTCGGGAACTCTGGACGAACGCGCAGACGCCATGCAAGCTTTACGGCATCAGCTCTGGCCACGACACCGCCAACTGGCCGCTATACCTGGGAGCAAAGGTTTCTATAAAGGTCACCGACAAAAAGGCAACCATACAGTTTAAGTAGAGGTATGAGGCGACAGGCTTCAGGCGACAGGTACGAGGGCGGAGCCTTCGGCTCCTTTGAACTAGATATCTCATAACTCACAACTCATATCTCATAACTAAAAAAAGCCAGGTTTTCACCTGGCCTTTTTTGCAAGGTCGACCTCATACCTCAAAGGAAGGCGAAGCCGACCGACCTCTTTGCCTATTAGAAATGGATCACGCGAACCTTGATGACCTTGGGCAGCTGAGCCAGTTTGTCCTTGATGGAATCATCAATGGAGCTTTCGATGTCGATCAGGTTGTAACCGATCTTGCCGTTGCTCTTGTTGGAGAAGGAGGCAATGTTGATGCCTTCAGCACCCACAACCTTGGTGATTTCAGCGATCATGTTGGGAACGTCTTCGTTAATCACCACAACGCGGGTCTTGATGCCCATGTGGGGCTTGTCCATGAGAGCCGGGAAGTTAACGGAGTTACGGACGCAACCGAATTCGATGTAGTCCTTCAGTTCTTCAACAGCCATGACTGCGCAGTTTTCTTCAGCTTCTTCGGTAGAAGCGCCCAGGTGCGGGAAGCACTGGATCTTGTCGTGCTGAATCTGCTTTGCATCCGGGAAGTCGCTGAGGTAACCCTGGAGAGTACCGTTGTCCAGCATTTCGTAGATGGGGTCCATTTCAACCAGACCGTTACGGGCGAAGTTCAGGATATGAGTACCCTTGAAGTTAGCCAGGTTCTTGCGGTTCAGGAGGTTTTCGGTAACGCCCTTGATGAACGGAACGTGAACGGTGAGGAAGTCAGAATTTGCGATCACGGTGTCGAGATCGGCAATTTCAACCTTGTTGGAAAGTTCGTGCATGTTCAGTGCGTTGGGATACGGTTCGTATGCGATCACGCGCATGTTCTTCCAACGAGCATAGTTAGCAACGAGAACGCCGATCTTACCGAGGCCGATAACACCGAGGGTCTTGCCAGCCAGTTCAGAACCAGCGAACTTCTTCTTGCCGCTTTCAACAGTCTTGGCCATATCCGGATCATTGATGTCCAGAGCCTTGACCCAGTTTGCAGCCTGTGCAACATTACGAACAGCCATACCGAGAACGGTCATCACGAGTTCAGCAACAGCGTTTGCATTTGCACCCGGAGTATTGAACACGCAGACACCCTTAGCGGAAGCCTTGTCGATAGTGATGTTGTTAACACCAGCACCGGCACGAGCCACAGCCAGGAGGCCGTCAAACTGATCAGTATCAACCTGAGCAGAACGGACAAGAATTGCGTCCGGATTTTCGACGGTATCAGAAACCTGATAGTAAGCTCCAAACAGGCTGAGGCCCTTCTTGGAGATGTTGTTCATAGTCTTAATAGTTGCCATGATTTATTCCTTGTAGTTTATGTTAAAAATTCTCGAGGTCGCACCTATGGTGCTTTGAGGTGCGAGGTCGCGCTTCGCGCTCTGAGGCTTGAGTTTCGCGGATTTGCCGCCTTTATTTTGCTCAAGGGCCGTAGGCCCGTCCTCAAAGTCTTTCGAAGAAAGACGACCTCACCGCCCATACCTATGGTTCTACCCAGCGGCCACGTTCCTTGATGAGAGCTACCAATTCTTCGATGGCATCTTCTTCGGGAATGTTCTTCTTGACTGCGGTCTTTCCTTCGAACAGGGTGATACGGCCAGGACCGCCACCCACGTAACCAAAGTCAGCGTCTGCCATTTCACCCGGGCCATTCACGATACAGCCCATAATGCCGATAGACAGATCCTTCAGATGACCAAAGCGGGCCTTTATCTTACCCATCACTTCCTGGATGTTGTACAAAGTACGGCCACAGCTGGGGCAGCTAATGAAGTTGGTCTTGCTGCGACGGCAGTAGGCAGCCTGCAAAATATCGAAAGCCAGTTCCACAGATTCCTTGGGGCTCTTGAAACCTTCGATAACAACAGCGTCACCGATACCATCAGTGACCAGGCTACCGATGTCGGCAGAAGCACGGAGCATATCCTTCTCGGAGCTACCGATGTTGGCATAGAGCAAGATGGGATCCTTGCGGCCAGCGGCTTCCATTGCAGAAACCAGGGCGCGAACACCAGAAACCATGTTATCGCCAGTATAGCAGAACACGGAACCTTCCGGAACAGAAATAGGATTGGCGGCAAAGCCAGCAATATCCATGGGATCGTCAAAAGCCACAACAGGCTTGTCGGCCAGGCTGGCCACGGCAAATTCAGGACCGCGACCTTCAGAAGTCAGGCTGGCAGCATCGGAACGAACACCGACCTTGACCGGCTGAGCGCCACCGATTTCCACACCGTTAAGAACAACGGGCTTGGTTTCGCGACGAGCGTAGTGGTACGGATCCTTTTCGAGAATAGGCACATCGTAGCTTACCGGAACTGCGGGCAAGGCGCAAGCCTTGATCAGTTCCTGGGCAACGGGGACTTCGGCCACAGGATCTTCTGTCAGGGAGACGCGGATGGTATCGGCAAGACCGTCCATCAAGAGGGCTCCAATACCTGCGGCAGACTTCATGCGGCCATCGGCACCGGCGCCAGCTTCGGTAACGCCCACATGGAAGGGGTACGGCTTGTAGTTTTCCTGCTTGATACGGGCAGCCAGCATACGGTAGGCAGAAATAGCCACGCGAGGATTGCTGGACTTCAGGCTCAGGACCACCTGGTCAAAATGTTCGGCTTCGCAAACAGCCAGGTATTCCATGACGGATTCCACCATGCCTTCCACGGTGTCGCCATAGCGGTAAATCATACGGGCAGAAAGGGAACCGTGGTTCACGCCAATGCGGATCACGCGGCCCAGACGCTTTGCTTCCTGGACGAAGGGAGTGAACTGTTCAGCCACCTTCTCCTTGCCTTCTTCGAACATGGCGTCAGTCTGATTTTCCAAAGTCAGGATGCCGGTATCAACGAAATTACCCGGATTGATACGGACCTTTTCAACCCACTTGAGAGCTTCGAAAGCAGCCTTGGGCTGGAAGTGGATGTCGGCAGAAACCGGCACCTTGCAACCAGCAGCACGAATGCGCTTCATGACTTCTTCCAGACCCTGGGCATCGGCCAGAGTGGGAGCGGTAATACGAACCAGGCCACAGCCAACCTTGGCAAGATCCAAGGTTTCCTGGACGGTCTTTTCAACGTCCTTGGGCTTGGTGGTAGTCATGGACTGAACTAAAATGGGGGCACCGCCCCCAATCAATGCATCACCAACACGAACCTGTACAGTTTCTCTACGGACTGCGTTAAAGCGGTCAGCAACATACGGAAATTCAGAAAACTTTGTCATATATAAGCAATTTAGGAAAAGTCGAGCGTCGCGGCAAAAGCGTTTTCGCTTTTGACATAACCGAGAAGCACTAAATGCGCTTGTTAAAGCGCCATTTAGGAAAATCAGCAATTATCGGCACATTCCAAATTACTTATGTAGAAGATTTGTAGTACTCTTCCAGCTTTTCACGACAGTTATAGAAGCACTTCCACAGCGACGGATCGAACTGGGAACCCATGCCCTTGGCGATAATATCAAAGGCATCCTCGAAAGAGAATTTTTCCTTATAGCAACGCTTACTGACCAGGGCGTCGTATACATCGGCCACAGCCATCACACGGGCTTCAAACGGGATATTCTCGCCACTCAGGCCCCTGGGGTAGCCCCTTCCGTCATAACGTTCGTGATGGAAACAGGCCACGTTCCTGGCGATGTTCACGAAAGCAGGAACCTCGATCTGTGAAAGGAGATTCTCGACAATGGCAGCACCCTTTTCAGGGTGAGTTTTCATCTCCTCGAATTCCTCGGGAGTGAACTTTCCAGGTTTTCTCAGAATTTCATCGTTAATGGCAATCTTGCCCAAGTCGTGCATAGGTGCGGCACTGACCAGAGCGTCGTAGAAGGTATCTTCATACTTGCGCTGTCGATCCTTACGCAGTTCATCAACAAGGATAGACACCACCTTGCTGGTACGCTTGATATGACCGCCCGTATTGCTATCACGGCTTTCAACCATGTTGGCCATGCCCACAATCATCTGTTCCTGGATAGACTTCAACTGGTTGGCGTTACTCTTCACCACAGTCTTCAATCGGGTATTGCTGTCGCCAAGCATCTGCACATAGTTGTGCAAATCCGTATCGTCCACAATCTTGAACAGGTTCACATAACGATCACGGAACACGTTGACCTTGCGAACATAACAGCGATAATGACGAACGCTAGACAGGTATTCCTTGGTATCCAGATAATCCCCGTCCCGCACTTCCCTCACCCACAATCTCAGGAAATCGATGGCAGCAGAACCCGAAGGCAGCAAGTGGTCTACGCGGCAATTTTTTAAGGCAGGAATGATCTCGTAGGCAATCTCGTTGCATCCCAAAAAACGGTATGACGAAGACACCAGAATATACCCATCCGTATTGTTTTTTTCAAGAACAGATAGAACGCTATGCCCGATGTCATAACTCTTTACACGGAAGCAAATGTATATCAGCGCCAGCTGGTCAAACACATAGACCGCAGGCATGATCAAGGTATCGATTTCCCAAAGGCGCGAAGAGAAGAACGCCAAAATCGTAACAATATCGATAAGGGACATGGCCACAAGGCACTTAAAGGAAACGTTCTTCTTCTTGGCAAAGGCATAGATAAGAATGCTTACGTTGGCGATCAGGAACCCAAAAATCATCAGGTTGAACAAATCATGGCCAAAGCCATAAGTCGCCACATAGTTACCCACCCCTTCGAATGTCTGGACATACTCAATGGAGGTGTAATAAATATCGCTGAAACCTACCGTACACGACAGGCCGAATATTAACATCGTATAGGCATTCAGGATCGTGCGCACGAACTTGTGGATTTTAACCCGGCAGACATCGGCGACGGCATAGAACATGAACAGGGGCAGAAATACGGAACCCGCATAGTTGAACTTGTTGGCCACAATGGCTTCATCCACGTTGGTAGACAAGCCAAGCATCAAGTGCCCCATGCAGGACACCAATACCAAAAAGCTAATGAACGAATAATTGCCACTAAACTTTGGATTCAGATGCCAAATCGCCACCACATTCAAGGCGGCAATAATACACAAAACCAACAAACACGTAATAATCATACACAAAAACCCTACAATTGGCCAGGCGGTCTCTCTTAAAGATAATCAACTTTAGAACTAATCGCAAACAAAGACCCCCAAAGGGGCCCCAAACGCATACAAAAAACTTGCAATATGTGATTTAGCAAACAATTACCGCTAACCAAAAAAAGCCCGACTGCTTTCGCAGCCAGGCTTTTTAAAGTTCTAGGAACTCTGTCGAAGTACTTCGATTAGGCTTCGGTTGCGGTCGCTTCTGCAGCAGCGCTAGCGGGTGCTTCAGGAGCGGCTGCGGGAGCAGCTTCAGCGGCCGGGGCTTCAGCCTTCGGGGGGAGCAGAGCCTTCATGGAAAGCTTCACCTTACCCTTCGGGTCAACACCGAGGCAGAGAACTTCAACTTCGTCACCGACGTGAACGACGTCTTCAACCTTGTCGACGCGGTGGTCAGCAAGTTCGGAGATGTGCACGAGGCCATCGCGACCCGGGAGGATTTCGACGAATGCGCCGAACGGCTGGATCGTCTTAACCTTGCCCTTGTACTTGCGGCCCGGTTCCGGTTCTGCAGTGAGTTCTTCGATCATGCGGCGGCAAACTGCAGCAGCCTTACCAGTCGGAGCAGCGATGTCAACGTTACCGTTGTCGTCGATGTTGATGGTGCAGCCAGTCTGAGCCTGCATGCCCTTAATGACGGAGCCACCAGAGCCGATAACGTCACGGATCTTGTTGGTGGGCACCTTCATCTTGATCATGGTAGGAGCCTTTTCGGAAACCTTCGGACGAGGTGCGGCGAGGCCAAGTTCAGCCATGCGGCCGAGGATGTGGAGACGGCCCTGCTTGGCCTGTTCCAATGCCTGACGCATCAGTTCCGGAGTGATACCACGGATCTTGATATCCATCTGGAAGGCAGTGATACCTTCAGCGGTACCAGTCACCTTGAAGTCCATATCGCCGAGGTGGTCTTCAGTGCCGGTAATGTCGGACAAGATTTCGATCTTGCCGCCTTCCTTCACGGAACCCTTTTCGGAGATGAGGCCCATTGCGATACCAGCAACCGGAGCCTTGATAGGAACGCCAGCGTCCATCAAGCTCAAGCAGCCACCGCAAACGGAAGCCATGGAAGAAGAACCGTTGGATTCCTGAATTTCGGAAACCACGCGGATGGTGTACGGGAAGTCTTCGGGCAGCGGAAGAACTGCAGCCAGAGAACGTTCGGCGAGGTGGCCGTGACCGATTTCGCGGCGGCTGGTGCCGAGACGCTTGCATTCACCCACGCTGTACGGCGGGAAGTTGTAATGCAGCATGTAGCTCTTTGCGCCTTCGCCCTGAAGGCTTTCATAACGTTGTTCGTCAGCCTTGGTGCCGAGAGTACATACAACGAAACCCTGAGTTTCACCGCGCTGGAAGATGGCAGAGCCATGAGCGCTGGGGAGAACGCCCATATCGATTTCGATGGGGCGGATTTCGGTAGTGGTACGGCCGTCCAAGCGGACGTGTTCGTTCAGGATCATTTCGCGCATTGCGGTGCGTTCCAGATCGCCGAAGATTGCCTTGGCATCAGCAAGGAGAGCTGCGTCCTGAGCGTCGCCTTCGCCAATGATAGCGAGGATACGCGGATCTTCAGTCATACGCTTGCAGAGGTCTGCCATAGCAGGATAGAAGTCGGTCTTGACCATGTTGGAATGAACGTCCTTCTGGAGTTCGTCATTCACAACTTCCTTAACGGTGGTGAGCAGCTTTTCGTGAGCTTCGCCAAGATCCTTCGGAGCGAGGATCATCTTCGGCATCTTACCGCACTGGTCAACAAGCTTCTGCTGAGCAATGCAAAGCTGCTTGATGACTTCGTGACCGGCGAGGATAGCGTTGATCATGGTGTCTTCGGACACTTCATAAGCGCCACCTTCCACCATGCAGACGGAGTCTTCGGTACCGGCGACCACCATGTCCAGATCGGCGCATGCAATCTGATCATAAGTGGGCATCACAACGTTCTGACCGTCAACGACGGCCACGCGAACTGCAGCAACCTGCTGTTCGAACGGGAGGTCAGAGAGACCAATGGAGAGAGAAGCAGCGCTCACGCCGAGAACGTCGGGAGCGAACTTCTTGTCGGCAGACATGACCTGCACGATGACCTGGACTTCACGAGTGAAGTTTTCCGGGAACATGGGGCGGATCGGTCGGTCGATAATACGAGCAGAGAGGGTTTCTTCGTCAGACGGACGACCAGCTTCACGCTTGGAATAGCCACCCGGGAGGCGACCAGCAGCGTAGGCCTTTTCGCGGTATTCAACCGTCAGGGGAAAGAAGTCACCTTCCTTTTCTTCGCCGTAGCAGACAGTGGACAGAACGAATGCGTCGCCCATCTTGGCAACAGCAGCGCCACGAGCCTGCTTGGCAATACGGCCGGTTTCGAAAGAGATGACACGACCATCGGGAAGTGTTACAGACACTTCCTTCGGGTCCAGCATCTTGCCGTACTTTTCTTTGTAAGCATCAATAGACATAGATTATCTCCAGTCCACAGAAATTAGCCGCGGAGACCCAATTCCTTGATAAGAGCACGCTGAGCGACAATGTCCTTTTCGCCGTAGTACTTGAGGAGAGTCTTGCGCTTTGCAACCATCATAGACAGACCGCGCAGAGAGTGGTGGTCCTTCTTGTGCTGCTTGGCGTGTTCGGTGAGGTTCTTGATCTTTTCAGTCAGGAGAGCGATCTGAACGCGGACGTTACCGGTGTCCTTTTCGTTTGCGCCAAACTTAGCGGTGATTTCTGCAGCCTTTTCTTTAGTAATAGTAGCCATTTTACTACCTGTTCCTTTTGGTTTGTTTGTTTTACTTATTTACACGTTTGCACCCGAGTATTCTACTTGAACTCCCAGTGGAATTAACTGGTCGGGAATACCAAGGTGAAATGACGTTGAGGAATAATATAGGTAAAAAGAAGAGAGACGAAAGACGGGAAACGAGAGAAAAGAGGGAAAAAAGGGGCCAAAAGGGGTGTTTGCGACTGATTTTAAAAACTCGTAATTCATATTTCGTAATTCATAATTAAGACAACTGTTTTTTCTATCATTGTTGGCGAAGGGTTTAGATAAATTTTGAAGAAGGTTTTACTGGTCATTTTTGCGATTGTATTCTTGTGCGGGGGCGTACTCCCTGCGGTGGAAGATTATCTTGACGAAATCGCAAACAGTAAGGAAGTTCTCACCTTCTTCAACAAGAAAGATTCCCCTGAAAAGCTAAAGAAGTTCATCGTTTCGGTGAACCGAAATTTGAGCGTTGCCGACGTGGATCGTTTTGCCGGATACATCCTGACCTACTCAAAACAGTATGATATGGATTACAAGTTGGTGGCAGCCATTATCGCTCAGGAAAGCAGGTTCAAGGTCAACGCCAAAAGTCGCGTCGGGGCTTTGGGTCTTATGCAGATCATGCCAACCACCGGGAAAAATGTCGCTCAAAAGTTGAAGCTTTCCAAGTACAGTTTGTTGAACCCGAAAGACAATATCCAGATTGGCGTAAAGTTCCTGTCGATGCTCCGCAGCGAGTACAAGGGCGATATAAACCTGATGTTGGCCCACTACAATGGCGGATACAGGCAGGCGGAACTGTACAAGGCATTCAGGTATTTTGAATTTTTACGCCTGATAACCATGCAGTACGAGACCTTTAATTACGTGAAAAAAGTAAAGACCAACTACCGAAAAATCTCCCGCGACGAGGTATGAGGTGGTCGCCTACGGCTCCTTTCAGCGATGAGCTATGAGCCTTGAGCAATGAGTTAGATAATCGCGCCAAAGGGACCTGACGTCACCCTGAGGAATCTCAGGATCTTGTGCGTTCACGGGATTCTGAAACAAGTTCAGAATGACAGTTTGCGGATGTTCAGAGGGACAGTCCCCACTGTTCACTATCCCCCCCTCTAGGTTGCGAAGCAACCGACCTGAAACCTCTAGCGTAGCGAACCTCATTTTCAATTGCTATCTTTGGCCGCAAATGTTCGAGTCCTTGAATTTTCACTTTTCCTTCTACGACTACCTGCTGGTAGCCATGGTGACTGCGCTTGGAACCTTGAGTGCTTACCTGAAGGACCCGCAGCTGAAGGCGGTTACGGCCACCATTCCCATCCCCTTCGGTTTCGCCTACATCGCCGTGGGCCTCCCCATCGGGGCCGCAAACGCCATTTCCGGATTCATGTGCATGCTGTATGCGAACATCGTCCGCATCCTCCATTACAAGGCTAAAGTGCCTATCGTGCTGTCCATCATTATAGGCCTAGCCTGTTTCGTGGCCATGGGCACCTTCCTTATGCCCCGCATCCCCGACAACGAAGCCTTTTTCGTAGGGGTCTGTGCCTTCGACTTTATCGTTGGCCTCATCATGTTCCAGAAGCAAAAATACAAGGCCGGTGTCCGCTACAAGACACCCCTGCCCATCTACATCAAGGCCCCCGCCATTGCCGGCGTGGTCAGTGGCCTCATGTTCATCAAGCGACTCATGGGCGGATTCTGCACCAGCTTCCCCATGATGAACTCCATCGTCAGCTACGAAAGCCGTTTTTCATTGGGTGACCAGTGCCGTCAGCTGCCCCTGTTCCTGATTGCAGGCCCCTTTATGTTCCTGGAGATGCACTTTATCGAGACCCGCCTGGGCCTAAACCATTGGCTGGTACTGCTTAGCGGCTACATTATCTTCAGCGTGATTTACGTTCCCCTGAACAATGAACTGAAACGAAGGAACGCCTGTAACTACAACAACCCCCAGGAATAG
Source organism: Fibrobacter sp. UWH1 (assembly GCF_002210365.1). NCBI lineage: Bacteria > Pseudomonadati > Fibrobacterota > Fibrobacteria > Fibrobacterales > Fibrobacteraceae > Fibrobacter > Fibrobacter sp. UWH1. The sequence continues at coordinate 53,978 of NZ_MWQG01000002.1, read as the reverse complement.
TTCCCCATAGGCATATTCCAAGCTGTTGTGATTAAATAAACGTTTTTAACAACAAGGACGCCCCAAAGGCGTCCTTTTTCGCTATGTGGAAATATCTTATATAATGGTAATTTGGCACTTCATACAATTTAGGGTGCCGCTGGTGAAATCTGGAGAATATATGTTTGGAAAAATCAAGGCGATTGGCATTATGGCAGCCATTGTTGCCACCGGTGTAACACAGTCCAACGCTGAAGCTTACGACTGGGGTAACGTCCGTTTCGATGGTGGCGGATTCATGAGCGCCATCCTCCCCAGCCCCTATCAGAAAGATTTGATTTACGCCCGTACCGACGTGGGCGGCATCTACCGCTGGGATGCAACCAAGTCCTACTGGATTCCTCTTATGGACCAGTTCAGCGAAGAAGACAAGGGTCTTTACGGCACCGAATCTTTCGCCCTGGACCCCACCGATCCCAAGCGCATTTACGTTTTGGCAGGTACCGGCTATTTTAGCTGGGGACGCACTGCCGTGCTCCGCTCCGAAGACTACGGTACCACCTGGGACACCACTTATGTAGGCAACAAGGAAGGCGAAGGTATTCTCGCCCACGGTAACGGCATGGGCCGCCAAACTGGCGAAAAGCTGGCCGTAGACCCCAACATGCCCAACATTATTCTTTGCGGTAGCCGTACTGCAGGCGTTTACAAGAGTGAAGACTATGGTAAAACCTGGAGCAGCCTCTACAAGGTGGCTATTTCTAGCGCCTCGGGAAACAGCCTGAGCGGCGTAAATGGTGTCGCCTTCGTCATGTTCGACGAATCCCAGGGCAAGCTAGCCGACGGCAGCACCGCCACCATTTACATCGGTATTTCCGACACCAAGGACAATCTGCAAGTTTCTAAGGATGGCGGTAAGACCTGGAAGACTATCGAAGGCGGCCCCTCCAAGTACATGCCCCACCGCGCCAAGATCGTAGATGGCGATATGTACATCACCTACGCCGATGGCCCCGGCCCCCATAACATTAGCGGCGGCGCCGTGATGAAGCTGAATCTCAAGTCCGGCACCTGGACCGACATCACCCCGTATGATGATGAAGAAGACGAAGGCGGCACCGTTCAGCACAAGAAGAACGAAAGTTCCTACGGCGGCATCGCCATCGACCCCAAGGACAAGAATCACATTGTAGTTTCTACCCTGGGCAAGTACACCGGCCGTCACGTAACCAAGGACGAAAAGGATAACTACGGCGACCGCATTTACGTTACCACAGACGGCGGCAAGAACTGGGTCCATGGTCAGCATTACGGCGACGTACCCAATATCGACGCCAACGGTACCGACTGGATTCCGGGTAATGCCATCCACTGGGCAGGCTCCCTGGAATTTGACCCGTTCAACAACAAGAAGGTCTGGGTCACCAGCGGTAACGGTATTTTCACTACCGACGACATCACCGCCAAGGTTCCTGTCTGGAAGTTTGAATCCAAGGGCGTAGAAGAAACCGTTCCCCTGGATATTGTCAGCATTCCGGGCGGTCCCCTGGTTACGGCCATCGGCGACTATGATGGTGGAGTCTACACCGACATTAACGCACCCGTCAAGCGCCACTTCCCCATCGTAGGTTCTACCGAAAGCATCGGCTACGCAGCCCTCACCGGCACCTTGATGCGTACCGGTATCGTAACGGTCTACGGCCAGTACGATTCCAAGAGCTACAAGAAGATGTACCGTTCCGACGACTTGGGCAAAACCTGGGACGAGATGCCCATGGACACCACAAGCACCATGGAGAACATGCGTAAGGGCCACCTGACTCTCTCCGCAGACGGCAAGGTCATCATGCACAAGCCGGAAAACGGATCCAGCTTCTATCGCTCCGTTGACAACGGCAAGACATGGAAAGAAGTAAAGACCGGTAGCGGCAACGGCCGTATGGCTTCTGACCCCGTGAACCCGAAGGTATTCTACGTCATCGGCGATAACGGAGAAGTGATCGTTTCCAATGACGCCGGCGAAACCTTCAAGCAGGTAACATCTCTCAAGACCAACGAAAACTTCTCTGGCGATGGTAACCCCATCCGTACCGTTCCCGGCAGAGAAGGCCACATCTGGGTGGCTCGCGACCAGAATCAGATCTGGCAGAAAGACGGTTACACTCATAACGGTCTCAGCTATACCGAAGACGGTGGCAAGACCTGGAATGATTGCGACATCGTAGGTACCGCCGTTGCAGTAGGTATCGGTAAGGCAAAAGAAGGCGCCGACTACGAAACCATCTACATCTGGGGCGGCACCAGGGAATATGTAGGCGAAGGCCAATGGGGCGGCAAGGAATACAAGTACTCCACCGTCGGCCTCTACCGCAGTACCGACAAGTGCAAGACTTTCGAACGCATCAACGATGACATGCATCAGTTCGGTGGTCCGGGTAACGGCAAGTTCGTCCAGGGCGACATGAACAACTACGGCGTGGTGTATATGAGTACCGTTGGCCGTGGCCTGATTGTTGGCGCACCGGAAGGAACCAACATTGTCATGAACAACCCCAGAATCATCAACATCGGACGTTCCGCCAGCATGAACCAGCAAGGACGCAGCCTCCAGATCGCAGCCCCCGAGGGAGCCGTTCTCAAGCTGTATTCCGCAAACGGAAAGATTGTCCTTTCTCAGCAAGTTGGCGGCAATGCAAACGTCAGCCTGAACAGAATTCCCATGGGTAAGTACATCGCCCGATTGACCAACGCCAACGGAAACAATCTGCTTTCCAAGGCCATCCTGGTCAAGTAAGCTTTAAGGAGCAAGAAAAGAAAGCCCTCGGTTTTTAGAACCGGGGGCCTTTCTTATGCAATTTTTTGGGAAAATTACTTGGCGAGAGCACTGAAAGATTCAGTGTAGGAGTTCTTGATAGCCATTTCATCGGTCAAATTGTACATAAAGTACAGCTGACCCAGATTCAAGGTCACGAGGGTACCGGTTTCGTCAAGAGCGACAGTGGCGGCCAATTCAACAGTCTTGGGTCCCATGCACATGGTGTTGGTAAAAGACCTCATGTGCAAGACGCCAGCGGCAACAGACCATTCGCCGTAAACAGGATTGCAGTCTGCGGTAGCAATGTCTGCTGCCAGGGCAGGAGCGTCAAACTGGAATTCATGAGTATTCTTGTCGAAAGTCAGCGTGCCCGGAGCTGCGGTGTAATTGAACATGGAATGCATTTCACCAGAAGCCTTGTTGGCCATACCATTGGCGTTCCATGCACCATTCAGGCAGTCATCGGAAATGCCGTTAGCGCAAAGTTCTGCACGGGTCGGATCCGGAGTGCTATCATCGCTACAGGCAGACAGGAGACCCAGGGAGCAAACGCCAGCCAGGGCGATCAAAGAAAACTTTTTCATATAAAACCTCTGTTATTTGTGGTTGAATATAAGAAAAAGTGGCGAACATTTTTTTTTATTGATTTTATTTTACCAAAAGACAATGGCTTTTTTACGCAAAAAAGCATAATGTTGTAAAAAAGAACAACAGAAATCCCCCCATTTATATGTACAGACAGGTCAGGAATAGCTATTTTTGGCCCGTGTTTGGAGAGGTCTGCGACTTAACAACAGCAGACGAGTGGAGTTATAGTAGAATGAAGAGATATCTGACAGCAGCAGTTTTGGCTACTTCACTGATGTCGCTCAGTGAAGCAGCCCCAAGCACAAACTTCCAGGTCAACTTGCTGGGTGATTCTAATATGGGGAGCCCTAGCCTCACCCACGCCGAAAAGAATTACCAGGCAAGCGTCAAGGTTTATTCCATGTTGGGCAAGGAAGTTCTAACCTTAGGTAAGAACACCACCTACTTCGAAGCTACCAAGGCATGCAGCCAGAATCTCCCCTCAGGCCGCTACGTGATCAATATCAGGGCAAACGGAACCGACCGCAGTTCCATTATCAATGTTAGATAGTCTAAACCCGACTCTATACTAAATCTTAATCAAGTCCAGGACCGAAAGCACTTCGTCCTGGACTTTAAATTTGACTTCAAAGCCAGCAAACTTAAAGCCGTAAACTCGGTCGGCATCCTTCTGGTAAGCCGGGCGGGGATCCTCAGCCAGAATTTCGCGGAGGGTATCCAATTTTTCTGCCGGAAACTCCCCAAGGTCCACGGAGAATTCCACCTTCAGGCTTTTTTCGCGGAGGGGTTCCGCAAAGCCGCCCAGTGCATCGGGCACGGAATCGGCATAAGGCAAATAGGGCTTGATGTCTACAATGGGAGTTCCATCCATCATGTCGGCGCCGCTAACGATAATTTCGGGGCCGCAATAATCCCCGTCAACCACGTTCAGGCGGATTTCCTCGATTTTTACGCAGCTCATGGCCACGGGATTAGGGCGGAAACTGCTGCGGGTGGCAAAAACTCCCAGACGCTTGTTGCCTCCGAGGCGGGGCGGGCGCACCGTAGGGCTCCAGCGATTTTCGCCGTTCTCGCCCACCCTTACATTTTCTGAAAAAATCCAGAGGACCCACAGGTGGCTAAAACCCTCGAGACCGCGCAAGGCGTCGGCCACTCGAAACTCAGGTTCAAAGCGAATGGAGGAACGCAATTCCTTTAGCAATCCACTCTGGCGGGGAATGCCGAACTTATCGGGAAAGTCACTCCGGATTCTGGCAATGACCTTAAAGGGGAAATGAGATGGGGTTTCGCAGTCTGGGTTCACAGAGCCATATATAAAAATTTCTATCTTGCCCCACCGATGATTTAACTCAGGCGAATGTTTTTTCGCCGCAACATAGAAGAGGAACAAATGACCGTAGTCGTCTTTATTCTTTACTTGTTGATGATGCTAGGCATCGGTGCCTACTTCTCTCGCAAGGCAAATAGCCTCAACGCCTACTACCTGGGCGATCGTGGCATGAACAAGTGGGTGGTGGCTATGTCCGCCCAGGCTTCCGATATGAGTGGCTGGATGCTCATGGGTCTCCCCGGCGCCATCTACCTCAGCGGTTTCTCCGAAGCATGGATCGGCATCGGTCTCGTGATCGGTACCTATTTCAACTGGAAGATCGTTGGCCGCCGTCTCCGCAAGTACTCTCACTTCTGCGGCGACTCCATTACCCTCCCCGACTTCCTCTCTAACCGTTTCCGCGACAAGAAGGGCATCATCCGCGTGATCGCATCCTTCTTCATCCTGGCATTCTTCCTGTTCTACACCGTTTCCGGCTTCGTGGCTTCCGCAAAGCTCTTCGGCACCATCTTCGGTCTTGACTACACCACCGGCCTGATCATCGGTGCCGTCGTGGTTGTTAGCTACACCTTCATGGGCGGCTTCTTCGCTGTTTGCTGGACCGACTTCATCCAGGCTTCCATGATGCTCATTGCCGTGCTGGTGATTCCCACCATCATCTGCGTTTCCGGTGGCGGCTTCGCTGCAACCATGGATGCAGTGAACGTACAGAATCCCTACCTCATGAGCCTCTTCACCAACGCCTCTACCGGCAAGGCCATCGGTTTCATCTCCCTGATTTCCAGCCTGGCCTGGGGTCTCGGCTACTTCGGTATGCCCCACATCCTGGTCCGTTTCATGTCCATCAAGAACGCTGAAGAAATCAAGCATTCTCGCCGCATCGCCATGACTTGGGTCATCATCTGCCTCGGTGCTGTGATCATGATCGGTCTCCTTGGCCGCTATTATGTAAGCGCTAACGGTCTCACTGTCCAGGACCCTGAAAGAATCTTCATGGTCCTCTGCCAGGCCCTCTGCCATCCGGCTATCGCCTCTATCCTCATGGCCGCCATTCTCGCCGCTATCATGAGTACCGCAGACTCCCAGCTCCTGGTTTCTGCTTCCGCTTTCAGTAACGACATGTACAAGCACCTCTTCCGCAAGAACGCCTCCAACAAGGAACTGATGTGGGTGAGCCGCGTTGTGGTTGCCGTTATCGCTATTATCGCTGTTCTCGTGGCACTCCAGGGCGCACCTTCCGCTGGTGCCGCTAAGGAAGGCAAGAGCTTCCTTGACGTGGTCATGAGTCTGGTCAGCTTCGCCTGGGGTGGCTTCGGTGCAACCTTCGGTCCGCTGGTTCTGTTGGCCCTCTTCTGGAAGCGCACCACCCTGCCCGCAGCCGTTGCCGGTATGCTGGTTGGTGGCATCACCACTTTCGTCTGGAAGTTCTACCTCTCCGGCCTCAGCGGTGAAATCTTCCAGATTTACGAACTGGTTCCGGGCTTTGTATTCAGCATGGTTACCATCATCGTGGTAAGCCTTTTGACCAAGGCCCCCTCCAAGGAAATCCAGGACGAATTCGACCAGGTGGAACACACCCGCTTGAGCGATATGAAGCTGTAAGATTAGATATCAGATACACGATATGAGATATGGATTTCTCATGTCGTGAGATTCCGAAAAAATCGGAATGAAGATTTGCAGAATTCAATTTAATCTTCAGCAAAAAGAAACCCAGACTTTTTAAGTCCGGGTTTCTTTTTTTATAGTCTAACGTTCTAGATTAACAGAACTAAGTCGTTCCAGATTCCAGACCCTTCACAGGAAGAACCTTTACAGAACCATCGGCACCGATCACCACGGCAATACCGGCCAGGTAAGTAATCCAGCTGCGATTTTCGTAGTATCTAAGGTCAATCTGACGGCCAGAGGCATAAATTGTCAAAGGAGCCAGGAACATGTCGTGGGTATTCACCACGCTTACACGAGCCTTCTTGGAAATCACGCCCACCAGGAATTCATCAATGAACTGCTTGGCACGAGAGTCCAGGTCATAGAAGGCATCTTCATAACCGCCATTGAAAGCCCAGTCCGTTGTAGCCACATAGTTTCCATCGGTAGACAAGGCTGCATAAGCATTGAAAGCGGAGTCATTCTTGATGAACCAGCCACCATTCAACACGCCATAAGCATCGTGGTTGAATCCAGTTTCACCACGACCCTTGGCGATATTCTCCAACGTTTCGCGGGTACGGACATATTCAGAATGAGCGTAGTAGGCCGGATCTTCGCTTGCGATTTTCTGGCCCACGGACTGAGCAGAGAAAATACCGAATTCCGTCAGGTGAGAAGTTTTTCCAGAACTGGAATTACGTTCGGCATGGCGCAGAACAAAGACCACCTTTTCATCGGGCTGCAGGGCCTTGAACACCTTTTCTACACTAGTGAAAGTCGTCAGGTCCGGATTGGCCGGATCGTATGCCACGTCGGCATCGGGATCAGCAAAGAGCGTTCCCTTAAAAGAGGACGTTCCAAGAGAATCCAGGCAATAGACGCCGTTACCCTTGCCATTGTCAAGAGGTTTGACTTCGCAGCCCTCGGGTACATAAGAGGGTTCATCGATATCGGTTCCAACAGCATAGGGGTCCGCATTGGGATTCTCCGTCGGACCTTCAACACCGCTAGAAGATTCAGGCTGAGACGGATCCAAAGTAGGATTAGACGGATCTACAGACGGATCCACTGTGGGGTCAACAGTCGGATCAGACGGATCGGCAGAGGCCGAAGACTGCGCACCCGGTTCAGGAGACATGCCGGAATCGGAAGAAAGGATTTCTGATGCAGGAGGATTAGGATCGTTAGAAGGTTCTGTTGCAGAACTACTGTCGCCACAAGCCCAGAACAGGGATGAGCACAGGACAGGCAAAATCAGGAATTGTTTTTTCATAGACTCTAATCTAACAAAAAGGGCCAAAATGACAAGTAAATTTTAGGAAAGGGTCTACGAACACCAGCGATTCCTTTCGTATTCCCGCAATATTTCCACAGCATCGGCAGGTTCGTGCCCTTCTACACGCCTCAAAAAGTCGCCCACCGTTTCACCAGGTTCTCGGTGGAAGCCTGCACGAGCCAGTTCCTTTTCGGCTGCATCCAACTTTTTTGCCCAGAGAATCGCCTTGGCCGACGTAGACACGATTCGCTTTTGACGAGCCCTAAGGGCTCCACGGGTTTTGATCGCAACAAGGAACGCTGACAATAAAACGAGAAGCAGGTAAGGGATTCCGCTATCTATAAAGCTCTGGGTGTAGTTCTGCCAGCTGTCTACGGAACGTCTCCATTCACCTTCCTTTAAGAAATGCATGATGCGGGCGGCGCGACCGCGGATTCCTTCCCACTTTACGCTGAACCAGCTAGGCTCGGAGCCCAAGGGAGAAAACATAGGAGGCGTGGGGTCAAAAATAGCCCAATGACCATCCACAAAAACTTCGACCCAGGAATGGGCATGCTTACGACGGAACACCGCATAGGGGCGGCCCTCCACCACTTCGGGGTGAGCAAAGCCGGTAGCATAGCGGGCAGGAATTCCAACGCGGCGCAAAGCGAGAGCCGCCAAGGTAGCGTAGTATTCACAGAAGCCCTGCTTGGCATGCCAGAAAACAGACAGAGGATCCCGGGTCACATTCCCGCCACTGCGCCAACGTTCCAGTCCCGGAATCTGCAAAGAATAAGTAAAATGATTCTTGAAATAAGCCAGAACACGCTGAAGATTTTCTGCATCGGAATTTTCACCGGAAATGCTGTCGCTACGGACCAGTCCCATCTCGGCCACTACGGAATCCATAAGCGCTTCATAGCGGGCACCAACATGCAGGTCCCCTTCGCTGTACGCCAGCAGGGAATCCGGGATGACGCAATTTCTCTGGGAGCCACCAACGCCTTGAGCATCGCCATTCTCCTGAGCATCGCAAACGAAGTAGTACCAGTCCGAACGTTTGCCGTTCTGATCTAGCCCGCGGACCATGCCCCCGGCAAAATACTGTAATGAATCCACGTCCTTTGCGGCATAGCCCACCGCACCATAGGGAGCAAATACAAAACCAAAATTCTTTACGGAGGACTGTACCCAAACCTGTCGTACTCCATGGTTAGCGGAACCTGCCGGAGTCTCCCCCATCGAAGTAACAGAATCCATCACTTCCATCACCGCGTAGTCCACCTGGTAATAGGCCGGCGTCAAAGTCTTTACTTGTTCCGTAGGAAGTTTCCAGATTCCCGCCACGTACTTTTCGTAACTGGCCGCCTTCAGATAATTGGAAGGCAACGAATCCCACACGCGGAGCACCACCTGACTATTATACTTGCCGTTGTAATTGCTGCCAAAACTTCCCAGTGCCGCCACCTGGTCAAAGCCCATGACCCGTTCACGCTGGTAATAATCCTCGGCCCACCGCGCCCCTTTTTCGTAGCGATGCGCCCGCCAATAACGCCACCCGCCAAAAGCGATTCCGCCCAAGGCAACCACCAGCAGCACAAACAAAAGATACTTGTACCAGGCCGTTCCCCGTCGGCTGTAGGCAAACAGGCAAAGCAGCAACCCTACAATACCAGCAACAGCCCAACCCTTAGGCACCATGAACATGCCAAACAGCAAGGCCGCCACACCGTCAAAAGCCACGAAAGCTTCAAAGCCGCCATTACCGCGACTGCGTTCCTGCAACGCCGCCAAGAACAGCAAATACAATCCCGGCAAGAAAATCATCATGGGGTTCACACCGTTCTCCACACCGGGAGTCACCACCCAATACAAGGCCAGCGGCACAATGGCCCCATAGGCAGGAATCTTGTTGTACTTGGGGCGCTTGGAAAATTCCTTGCGGCTGGTGGCGTTCAAGAATCCCGTCACGGCAAAGTAAATCGCAAAAAGCAGGCCCAGCCAAGTCGCCTCGAAAGTATGCCCCAAGCTAAAGGAGGCTGTCATCAAGAACAGGCATTTGGCTACATAACGGATGTCTACTATTTCTTTTTTCACAGCGACACCCCCGACTTTATGGAAGCGGGCTCCACGAACAGGCACTTATCCGAAGATGGATCACGGCCCACCACAATATGCTTGTGGACCAGAGGTTCTTCCTTGGCGTACAGTCCTACCCGAAGCACCGGATCCATGGGCCGTGCCGCAGGAGACCAAGGTCCTGGCTTTCTCGCCGAAATCAAGTTCGCCGCAGGAATTCGGGCCAGCGCGTCCATCAAGTTCTTGCGACGTTCCCCTTGGGCGGCACCACTACCAGCCAGCGGAATTTCTTCATCGTCAATAAAGAATCGCCCAAGGATGTTCCGTTCCAGAAGCCACAGGCCAATTCCCGCCGTCAAGCGGATGGCAAATTCCAGATGCTGACGTTCTCCAAAGGAGGGAGCTGCCGTATCCAGAACCAGAATGGCACCGGCCCCGCGTTCCGTTTCAAATTCCTTGGTAAAGGGCTTGCCGTAGCGGGCAAAAGCCTTGTGGTGCAAGTCTCGAAGAGCATCTCCTTCCCGGTACTCGCGGACGCCCACAAAATTCATTCCGCGATTTAGGCTAGGCATCAACAGCGGGGCAAACACCATGCCGCTAGCCCCCGAGGTTAAGAACGGGAATTCACCCACCTTTATAGGATTCGGATAAACCAGCAATTCCGCAGAACCGCGATATTCAAAAGGCCACTGCAAAAGTCCCATGATTTCGGGAACGTTGGCCGCAATCTTTTTCAGCGGAAAAGCGCCGCGGTTCTTCGTCTGAATTTTGCATTCCAGTTTCTTAAAACCGTCAGCGGCATTAATCTGAACCATCTCGGATTCAAGCCAAGTCAAGCTCGGGTCCATACGGTAAGATGCCAACTGCACCGAATCCAGACGATCAGCAGATCCGCCTCCGCGACCAAACAATCGCAACAGCAGATTAGAAGAACGTTTACGACCGATGGCATTTATGGCATCTTCGCCCCCAACGCCCACATCGGCCCAGATGGTAGCCACCTCCCCCTCGTAAGCGGGAGTCACCACCACATTTTCCATAGAAACGTAATTCAGCTTGCTGGAACAGAACAGGGAAAGAATCATTCCCAGGAACAGCAAGAAATCCAGACCGCAAAACACCCAGGCCGCCCAGAATCCAGGGACCATGCCCACCGCCATAGACAAGGGCATCAATGCGGCAGCCGCCTTCCCCGCCGGAGTAAAATATTCCTGCCACAGGTAGAACGCGTGCATCAGAACACCCGCCCGCCGAGGCGCACGAGGAACACTACGAACAAACCAGGAGAAGAAAGACATGGGAGTAGGGAGTAGGGAGTAGGGAGTAGGTGGTAGGTGGTAGACGGTAGGTGGTAGGTGGTAGGTGGTAGGTGGTAGGTGGTAGGAAGGGGAGAGTGTCATCCTGAGCGTAGTCGCAAAGCGACGAAGTCGAAGGATCTAGCAAATCAAGATATCAGAAACCAAATATGAGTTATGAGTTATCATTGTTGCGCCAAAGGCGCCCTTACCAGCGGTGAGTTTTCAGTTGTGAGCTATGAGTTTTTTATAGTCGCGCCAAAGGCGCCTTACTTTTAGCACACTGCTCATCACTCGCAGCACATCACTCATTACTAACCTCACTTCGGTACTTTAACTTTTTTCAGGATGCTTTGCAGGATGTTCTTGCTGGCTTCTGGATTGGCGCTGTCCTTGGCAAACACGCGATGTTCCATGACCGGGAAGAACACCCGCTGAATATCATCGGGATTCACGAAATCGCGACCAGCCACAAAGGCACAGGCCTGAGCCATTCGGACCAAGTTCAAACCAGCGCGAGGACTTGCCGCCAGACGTACGCCCCCGTCACTACGAGTCGCCTGCACAAGAGAAACGATATAACGTTCCAACGCCTCATCAATATGAATCTTGAAAACCTGTTTGCGGGCTTCGAGAATATCCACCGGCGAAGTCACCGCCACCACCTTGTCTACAGGCCGACCTTCACGATGGCTGCGCAGAATATCAAGCTCCGTTTCTTCGGTGGGGTAACCTACAGAAATGCGAACCATAAAACGATCCATCTGAGCCTCGGGCAAAGGGAACACCCCGTGGAATTCCACCGGATTTTCGGTGGCCAGAACCATGAATAATTCCGGCAACTTGTGGCGTTCACCTTCCAGCGAAACCTGACGTTCTTCCATGGCTTCCAAAAGCGAAGACTGAGTTCGTGGCGACGCACGGTTAATTTCGTCGGCCAGCAAAACCTGGGTAAAAACCGGACCCTTCTTAATATCGAATTCACCGGTCTTGGCATTATAAACCGCGCCACCCGTCACATCGGCAGGCAACAAGTCCGGCGTAAACTGGATTCGGGAAAATTCCGCCCCCACAGCCGCCGCCAGGGCCTTACTCAAAGTCGTCTTACCCGTACCCGGCACATCTTCAATCAGCACATGGCCATCGGCCAGCAATGCCATCACTAGAAGTTCCACCGTATCGGACTTCCCCAGCAACACCCCATTTAAAGCAGAAATCAAAGACTTAATCATACTTTAAATATATGTAAGTCAGAGAGAAAAGCGCTAACCAGGGGAAAAATAAATGAGAATTCATGCGCGAGAATCAGATACCAGTTATGAGGTATGAGGTATGAGGTATGAGGTATGAGGTATGAGATATGAGGTATGAGATATGAGGTATGTGGTATGAGGTATGAGGTATGTGGTATGTGGTATGTGGTATGTGGTATGTGGTATGTGGTATGTGGTATGAGGAAAATGCAAAAAAGATTTTTTATTAACGCAATAGGTATAGAATTTTTATTTCACTTTTAACGTAAAGCAAAATCTTCTAGCAATTTGTCTTAAACAGCGAAGGCCGTAGGTCACTACGTTCAGGTTGGATTTTTCTTCGGCGTAAACAGTGGGAATGGGAAGTTCACCTATGGCAAAGCCACGGGCATCCGCAATGGAAATCAGCTCCAGGTCGATGTCAAAGGAGGGGCTCAGGCGAGATAGTTCCACGGTGCGCAAGAAGTCGGCGGAGTAAAGAATGAATCCGCTGTGGCGATCAGTCAGCTTCTGACGGAACACCAGATTTTCTAGGGCGGTCAAGAAGGCTCCGCCAATTCTCTTGTGCAGGGGCATGTTCCCAGCCTTGGCGCCACCGGTCACTGCGTGGCGAGAGCCCTGCAATAGAGCGAGCGCAGACTCGTTACCGTGGCCATCTACGGTTCTGAAATTTTCCAGATGGTCTAGAAACTGGTCCAGCAAATCAGCGGGGTACTGTCCGTCGCCGTGAAGGCAGACGATGAACTTGGCGCCCGAGGAGAGTCCTTCGCTTAAGCCCTTTTTGACGACAGCGCCATAGCCGCTGTTCTTTTCAAAACGAAAATATTCGAGGCGGGGGGCGGAACCGTTCCGAGATTTTTCAACAGTCCCTTCCTGCGATTTTTCAGCGGGACCTTCCCGAAAACCTTCTACATATTTATCAAACTGTTTGCGGGTCCCGTCCTGCGATCCATCATCTATCACAAGAATCTTGGATTTGCGCCACACGCTTTGGGGAATTTTATCCAGCACACCGGCCAAGGTCTTTTCCACATTGTAGGCCGGCACAAAAATAAAGGTGTTGAATTCCGCGGGCATTATTCCGCCAACTTTTCAAGGCAATCCGAAGTGCTGTAATGTTCCGCAAACCAGGTCAGCGATTCCCGCAAGACTTCACGCAAGGGTGTCGAAGCCTTAAAGCCTACCAGCCGTTCCGCCTTTTCGACACTGGGCATGCGGCGGAGGGAATCTTCGTAGCCAACGCCATAGTATTCAACGCCGTCCACAATCTGTGCCCCAGGGATTTCTTCTACGGGAATGTGCTTTACATCGGCATAGATTTCGGTCATGATCCGTGCCAGTTCCGCAATGGAAATTTCGTTGCCAGGATTTCCAACGTTAAAGGCCTGGCCCTTTGCAGCCGCAGGATTTTCAAAGAGGCAGAAGATAAAATCAATGGCGTCATGAACCGAGGTAAAGGTCCGTCGGGCAAGTCCGCCATTCACAAGCTTAATGGGTTCGCCCCGCACCAGGGCCGTAGAAAAATTCGCCAGCACCCGGGGGATTCCTTCCCCATCGACGCCGGGCATAAAATCCATGTAGGGGCCCACAAAGTTGAAGGGGCGCACCACGGTCCATTGCAGGTTCGTAAGCCCTGCCATATAGCGTTCCGCCAGAAGTTTTGCGGTAGCGTAGCTCCAGCGACTTGCAGCCACCGACCCAAAGACAAGGTCTGCAGAATCTTCTTCCAGCAGGCCGGAATCCGCCGCGGTCTTTCCATAAATTTCGGAGGTAGAAAAATGGATTAGCCAGGAGCCGCTCTTGGCGCAGGCGTCGGCCAGGCGGGCCGGGTGATCGTAATTGCTGCGAATGACGGTTGCCGCCTCGGACATATAACGGCTAGGCACGCAAATGGCAGCCAAGTTCACCACCACGGGGAACTGTGCAATGCGCTGCACCACGGAAGGGTTCGCCAGATCGCCGCAGTAGAATTCCACCCGCGGGTCAGCCAAGTGCTGCTGGATCCTGTAAGATTCAAGGTCTACGGCAAACACCCGCCAGCAGGTACGCTGCAGCAAAGCTTTAAGCAGGTGACTACCAATAAAACCACCGCAGCCGACAATGGCCACGGTGATCGAATTGTCTTTAGGATTTAAGTGCGGGATTCTCAAGGATTACTTAGAAACCTTGAAAGTACCGGAATTACCGGCCTTACTGGTATTTTCGTAAGGAATCACGCGGATGATAGCTTCATCGGAAGGTTCAGAATAATCGCTATCGAGAACGACCTTCTGTTCGTAGCAAGTCTTGCCATCCGGATGTTCCGGGCCCATGGATTCTTCGAACATATCGTCGCCCAGGTCATCCTTGTCGACCTTGTACACGAAACGGAAACCCGTTCCCTGAATGTCGGAGCCGTAAATAACGGTAATGGTTTCGCCCATCTTGAACTTTTCGCCACCGGCCGGGTAGACGACCTTTACGCCTCCTTTAACGGAGCAGTCGTAGCCAGCCTTTTCGTCGCTAGAAGCAGAAGAGGAATCATCACAGGCGACAAAGCCGAAAGATGCAGCAAACAGAGCGGCCAGGGAAATCACACGGGAAAATTTCATAAAAAACCTCCAATTACTAAACGGAATATATAAAATTTGAATGCCTTCAAGAACTATAATACCATAAAAAGATGCTATATTACCGTCCTATAATTGTTAGGTATTGAGGTTATGTCAACAATCTTATCGAAGATACCCATGAGGTCGTCATCCCTTCAAGTACATGCAAGGAACTGTGTATCCGTAAGGACTCCTCATTCACCTTTGTATCGCGTGAAGTCGTGACTACGGGAAACTTTGCAGGTCTTGACTCCTTGTATGAAGCTTTCGGTTTGATCAGGCCAGATCTCGTTGATATGTATGGTGTTGGAGGATCGAATTGGAACTACGTTCTTTCGGGATCGAAAAACGATGTTTATGAAAGTTCGCTGAACGCCCGATTGAAAGATGAAATCCTTTACAGCATCGACCCTGGGGAACCCTTTATAATCACCATTGACACATTTAATGTTCGTGTTGAAAAAGGGACAAATACCAGTTCGTTAGCAAGTCGCACTTATCTGAAATCCAGTCAAATAGATGTGTGCGGACAATTAATGATTTGGGCGAACGAAAGCGAAAGCCTTTCTCACTTTTTTGTGGGCGGTTCCATAATGAGCGCAGAAGTGGAATTGAATGGCCGATCTTCAACCAGTGATGAGTGGATTTCCGCGTCAACTGTCGGATACACCCTTAATTTGGGCTACACCATTGCAGAACATTATCGAGTCGGGTTACAGATGGCTGCACAACACATGTCAGTCGCTGTAGCGGGAACTGGGGAACACCGTAGGTGTAGCAATGTCACTTTACTGTCAGAAATTTTTTCTACATTAAGCCCCAAAACTGATTTTTGAACGTACGACATTATTCTATTTCTACACGACTTATGAGCGACATGAACAACGATAACGAAAACGAAGTAGAAACTTCCAAAGAATCTTTTAACGATGTTAAGGTGGGTGAGCACCAGGATACTACTCTGGGCCTGTCCAATGTACACCACCTAGAAAAACTGTATGACGGCTGGTTCCTTGATTACGCCAGCTATGTAATTCTGGACCGCGCCGTTCCGTATTACGAAGACGGCTTGAAGCCGGTGCAACGTCGTATCTTGCACTCCCTGTTCGAAAATCACGACGGCCGTTACCAGAAGGTGGCAACCATCGTCGGTCGTACCATGGCTTACCACCCCCACGGTGACGCATCCATCGGTGATGCCCTGGTGGGCCTGGGCCAGAAGGGCCTGCTCATCGATACCCAGGGTAACTGGGGTAACCCGCTGACCGGCGACCGCGCTGCAGCCCCCCGTTACATCGAAGGACGTCTGACACCTTTTGCCGTAGACGTGGTCTTTAACGGCGAAACCACCGAATGGGTGCCCAGCTACGACGGACGTAGCGAAGAACCGGTAACCTTGCCTGTCAAGTTCCCCCTGCTTTTGGCTCAGGGCGTCGACGGCATTGCCGTGGGTCTCAGCACCTCCATTCTCCCCCACAACTTCCGCGAACTTTGCGAATGCAGTATCGCCATCCTCAGGGGCAAGAAGTTCGAACTCTATCCCGACTTCTTTACCGGCGGCATTATCGATGTTAGCGAATATAACGACGGTCAGCGTGGCGGTCGCGTGCGTGTGCGCGCCAAGATCGAAAAGGTCGACAACAAGACTTTGGCCATCCGCGAAATCCCCTACGGCACCACAACTTCAAGTTTGATCGACAGCATCGTCAAGGCCAACGACAAGGGCAAGATCAAGATCAAGCATGTGGACGACAACACCAGCCGCGATGTGGAAATTCTGATCCACCTGCAGGCCGGTACCGATCCCCAGGTGGCCATGGACGCCCTCTACGCCTTTACCGACTGCGAAAAGAGCCTGTCCCCCTGCACTTGCGTCATTGTAGACAAGCACCCCAAATTCCTGGGCGTGTCCGAAATCCTGCGCATGAACACCGAACATACGGTTCACCTGCTGCAGTGGGAACTTCAGAACGAACTGAAGCACCTTGAAGACAAGTGGCACATGACCAGCCTCGAAAAGATCTTCATAGAAAAGAAGGTCTACCAGGTTATCGAGAATGCCAAGAGCCGCGAAGAAATGGTCCAGCTCATTGATGAAGGCCTGAAGCCCTACGTCAAGAAGATGCTCCGCCGCGAGGTCACCGAAGAAGAAATCCTGAAGCTTGCAGAAATTCCTATCCGCCGCATCAGCCGTTTCGACCGCAAGAAGGCCGACGAACTGTTGGCAGAACTGGATGCAAAGATTGCCGAAAACAAGTTCAACCAGGAACATATTACCGACTACACCATCAACCACTTCAAGAATATCCTCAAGAAGTATGGCGAAGGCAAGGAACGTAAGTCCCAGATTGCAGAATTCGGCAAGGTGAACGCTGTACATGTGGCCATCGCCAACCAGAAGCTGTATGTCAACCGCAAGGAAGGCTTCCTGGGCACCAGTATGAAGAAGGAAGAATACCTCTTCGACGTTTCTGAATACGACGACCTGATCGTATTCAAGGCCGACGGAAGCTTCAAGGTGGTCAAGGTCAGCGACAAGGACTTCGTAGGTAAGGATATTATCCTAGTCGAAAAGTTCAAGAAGGATGACGACCGCCATATCTATAACGTGATTCACCTTGATGGCAAGGACGGCGCCTACTACATCAAGCGCTTTAACGTGGGTGGCGTTACCCGCGACAAGGACTACTTCATGGGCAAGGGCAAGCCGGGCAGCAAGATTCTCTACATGTCCAGCAACCTGAACGGCGAAGCCGAAGTTGTCGAAGTCACCCTGAAGCCTCGCCCCCGCACCAAGCTGAACTTTGAAGTGGACTTCAGCACCATCGAAGTGAAGGGCCGTGGCGCCATGGGCAATATCGTTACCAAGTACCCGGTCAAGAGCATCAAGCGCCTGCGCAAGGGTGTAAGTACCTTGGGCGCCCGCGTGCTGTACTTTGACGCCCCCAGCGGTATCATCAGCACCCAGAAGAAGGGTGACCGTATCGGCGAATTCGGCGAAAAGGACAAGGTCCTTATCGTCAAGGAAAACGGAACCGCCCGCGTCCACGACATGGCAGATCCCATTCTCGTGGGTACAGGCATCAAGTACATTCACAAGTACGATCCTGCACAGGTCTTTACGGTGCTGTACTTCGAAGGCGGAAACTTCAACTACATGGTCAAGCGCTTCAATCTTGAAGGCTGCCCCATGACTACGGAATTCAGCCTGGTCAGCGATCATAAGGACACCCAGATGATCGAATTCTTCGCCACTGACGACGCCCGCGAACTGATGGAATATCAGGTGGGCCGCGAAGTCCAGAAGGAAGAGCTGGACCTGACGGAAATTGCAGAAGTCAAGGGCTACAAGGCTCTGGGCAGCAAGTTTACCGCCAAGAAGGTCAAGCGCGCCAGCCGCATTTCTCCGCCGGACACTTTCGATGACGGCACTTCGGATTCCGAAGGCGAGGACGACGGCGACAACGACCTGTTCAAGTAACTAGGAACATCGCGGACCAGTTCCGCGACAATCCCAGCATACCCCTTAAACAAAAAATCCCGACGTTTCAGTGTGAACGCCGGGATTTTTTTTGCATTTTCATGCACTATCTCTTATTTCCGTTAAGCTTCTGCCTAACGCCGAAAACAAACAAGTTTCTTCAAGAGTTTCTCCAGTTCCCTGGTCTCGGAGTTGTAGTTGATTTTTGCCATTGTTTTTCCTTTTGGGGGTCAGTTCAATGCTACCCTCTTATTAAACTCCTGCATGGTCCACTTCGCGGCCTACATTCTTTGGAACTGTAAGCACTACCTTGTACTTGGCGATATATTGTTGAAACAGGCTTGCGCTCCGTTCAAAGACGTGGTAGTGGGCCCTGCGAAGGTACATGTGTATGGAGCTGGTGTTGCCTGTTTCATTTTCTAGCACTCTAGAATTTGTGTAGAGTGCAGCTTGTTTTTCTTCCATTTGGTTTCCTTTGTCTTGCAACAAAAAAGGAGCCTTGGGGCTTACGCCCTGGTGGCTCCTTTTTTTTTAGGGGGAGGACGGCTCGCGCCGCCTTTTTTTTTGAGGCGCCTACGGCACCTTGGTTAGAAAGAGTCCTTAAGGCAACGGACGGAGAGCGCGTAGTCCTTGTCGTAGATGCCCTGGTCCGCGTAGTCGTAGCTGAAGTACTGGCTCCACGCATCGGAGCCGTTGTACTTGTACTCAGTAGAACTCCAGAAGAAGGCGAGGCGGCCTTGACCGTAGAAATCACCGTAGTAGCCGCGGTTACCGGCAGGGAGAACCGAGAATCCAAAAGAATCATCATTAGTCACTCCACTATAAGAGGTCCACAGGCTGGTGTTCGCCTTCAGCTTCTGACCGGCATAGCTGGCCCCGCCCACATTCGTATAGAGAGCACCCCATTCAGCATTGCTCGGCAGGTGCCAGCCGCTGGGGCAAACGCCACGAACAGGCGCCGTAGCCAATGCAGAGGCACTGAAACGGGTACAAGACTTGCCATAGCCACATTCCTCACCGTAATTCTTGTAAATAGCAACAGAGTCAACCGCGGCTGCCCAGGTATATAGGCGACCATAGGTTGCGCAATTACTTGGATCATCGTCATAGCACCAGCTGATGGAGTCGGAGGTATAATAGCCGTTGTCAAAAGCCACTCCGGTGTAAGCATAGTTCAGGTTCTGGGCCATCCAGGTCTGGCAATTTTCATTCTTATCGTCGCAGATTTCTACCGTCTTGTACATCTGGTAGTCACGCTCATCCAGAAGTTCGCCATAGGTGACCTTCGGATTCAAGTATTCGGTAGGTGCGTAAGTGCATGTATGGCCCACAGGGCATTTTGTAGCGTAAGAAAGATCAACGGCTTCGTCGGATGAAGATTCCGGGTCAGTGCCCGGAATGACACTGGAAGATGTGCCAGGAACACTGGTGGAAGAACTACTTGCAACCTCGCCAACAACATCCCAGGAGCCTTCCACGCAATTCAACTCGCGGTCTTCTTCATAAAGGTAAGCTGACAGGCCTTCTCTTGACCCCGTGCAGCCAGGCAGATTTTCTTCAACGTCCGCAATCATATCGTAATGGACCCACTTACGATCCTTGCAAATGAAACCTTCCTTTGTCCCATTAATAAAGTTAACGAAACCTTCCCCGCTTTCTGTACAGCTGGGCAAATTTTCTTCAGACTCAACAGAAGAAATGTTTGTGTCCTCATGGTTATTAGCCGGTCCGTTTGAAGAGCCGCCATCACCACATGCGGCAAGGCCCAAAGCCAGAGCAAAGGCTACAAAGCCAAACTTTACCACTTTCTTTCCAAAAAATTTCTTGTTCATTGAAAACACCTCCTTGCAACTTGCGCAGGTTTCCCGTTATTCCCTAAAGCTTGCGTTCAGGGAATTGGCGAGCCAGTCACCAAAGCTTGCGTCGCTGGGCATTCTCCAGTCGGCACGAGGCGACAGGGAGATGGTACCCACCTTGGGGCCGTCGGGAATGCAGCTGCGCTTGAACTGCTGGGTAAAGAAGCGGCGTACAAACAAAGTAAGGCAGCGTTCCAGTTCTTCGTCGGGATAAAGACCGGCGAAGGCATGCTTTGCCAGGAACAGCATCTTTGCAGGTTCTGCACCGTACTTTGCAAAATGGTACAGATAGAAATCGTGAATTTCGTAGGCGCCAAGGATGGATTCGGTCTTCTGGGCAATCTGGCCGTTGGCGTCGGCAGGCAGAAGTTCCGGAGAAACGGGAGTATCCAAAATGTCGCGAAGCACTGCGGAAAGCGCATCGGCGGACTTGAAAGCAGCAGTCTCGTCGGCGGAGCCAGCGGCTACATCTGCGGCAAAGAAATTGCGGGCGCGGTCGGCGTACCAAGCCACCACATGACGGACCAAGGTCTTGGGAATGTCGCAGTTCACGGCGTACATGGACATATGGTCAGCGTTATAGGTGCTCCAGCCCAGAGCGATTTCAGAAAGGTCGCCGGTACCTACCACGATACCGCCTTCCTTGTTGGCTACATCCATCAAGATCTGGGTGCGTTCGCGGGCCTGGACATTTTCGTAGGTTACGTTCAGCACAGCAGGATCGTGGCCGATGTCGCTGAAGTGCTGCATACAGGCGTCCTTGATGGACACAGTGCGCAGTTCAACGCCCAAAAGGTTTGCCATTTCCACCGCATTGTTCTTGGTGCGGTTGGTCGTACCAAAGCCAGGCATGGTCAGTACCAGGATTTCAGAGGCGGGGCGCTTCAACAGTTTGAAAGTTTCGGCAATGACCAGCAAAGCCAAGGTGGAATCCAGGCCACCGCTCAGGCCAACAACAACACGCTTGGAGCGGGAAGCCTCGATACGCTTGGCCAAGCCCGCACACTGAATGTTAAAGATTTCCTTGCAGTTGGCATCACGAGTTTCGATGTTACCCGGAACAAAAGGCGTGGGACAAACATAGCGATACTTGAGAGCGTCTGCAGAACCCGATTCGTCAAAGGAAATTTCTGGCAGAGGGCCGAATTCTGCAGCAGTCGCAAAATAGGGAGTAGAATCGAAGTCCTGGAAGGAACCTTCGCTCAAGCGCTGCATATTCAGGCGCTGCACATCCACGTCGGCGTAAATGATTTCGGAGTCGCGGCCATAGGTCTTGCTTTCGGCCAGCATACTTCCGTTTTCAGAAATCATCAAGTGACCGCTGAACACCATGTCCGTAGTAGATTCCTGCACACCTGCAGAAGAATAGACATAAGCGGCCATGCAACGGGCCGACTGGTTCATGACCAGGTTTCGGCGGTAATCGCCCTTCCCCACCAAGGCGTCGCTGGCAGAAAGATTCAGGATTACATTTGCACCGGCCAAGGCCAGTTCACCGCTGGGAGGCATAGGAGTCCACAAGTCTTCGCAGAGTTCTACGCCAAAGCAAACCTCGGAACCGTCCAGACAACCCGTGCGGATAAAGTTGGTTACCGGTACTTCTCCAAAGCCGGGGAAATCCCAGGAAATACGATCTGCAGAATTCAGCAAGTCGCGTCCGCTATTAAAGTGGCGCTTTTCGTAGAATTCACGCTGGTTGGGCAAATGGATTTTCGGAGTCACCGCAATCAGGTTTCCGCGTTGCACAAAGGCAGCACAGTTATAGAGGCGGCCAAACATGCGCAAGGGCAAACCCACCGCCACAATCATATCGGTATCGGCAAATGCTTCTGCAATCTTCTGCAAGCTGGCATAAGCGTTCTTCAGCAACAGTTCCTGGTGGAACAAGTCACTGCAAGTATAACCCGTAATGCAAAGTTCCGGGAACACCGTTACCGCAGCCCCCTCAGCCTGGGCAAGCTTACCGCAACGGATAATTTCAGTAGTATTAAAAGCAGTGTCCGCAACCTTCAGGTTGGGGCAGACAGAAGCAAATCGATAAAATCCGAACATAGTTTAAATATAAAAAAGGTCTCCCCGCAGGGAGACCCTTCTTCACTCAAATAACATCTAGTTCCGCGAACTTGCCAAGCCGATTATTTAGAATTCAGCCCCAGCTTGTTCATGCGGTAGTTCATCATGCGGGGGCTTACGCCCAGTTCGCGGCCAGCAGCAGAAATGTTTCCGTTGTGGCGCTTGATGGCTTCGGTAATCAATTCGCGTTCGTAGTTATTCATCATCACATCCAGCGGGGCGCTCTTCATTTCGGCAGAAATGATGGAGCCGGTGCTAAGGCTGGTCTGCAGCGAAGGCGGCAGGTTGTAGCTGTGGATGCAATCGTCAGCGGCAGTGAGAACAGCACGCTCCATGCAGTTTTCAAGTTCACGGACGTTACCCGGCCAGTGGTAGCTCATGAGCAAGTTGATGGCCGTTGTAGACAAACGAGCGACCTTCTTGTTGTAGCGCAGGTTCATCTTTTCGATGAAGTGTTCTGCCAGCAAGATGATATCGCTCTGGCGCTTGGCCAGATCCGGCATGGAAATCGGGAAAATGTTCAGACGGTAGAACAAGTCTTCGCGGAACAGCTTCTTTTCCATCAGTTCTTCCAGGTTGCGGCTAGTTGCAGCCAGGAAGCGGACATCGGAATGAAGCTCTTCGTTACTACCCACGCGGCTGAAAGTCTTTTCCTGCAGGAAGCGGAGCAGCTTCACCTGGGTCTGCATGGTGAGATCGCCAATTTCGTCCAGGAACAGAGTGCCGCCATTGGCTGCTTCTGCACGACCGATACGGCGGTTCACGGCGCCAGTAAAGGCACCCTTTTCGTGACCGAAGAGTTCGCTTTCTACAAGGTTTTCGGGAAGGGCGGCACAGTTCAGGGTAATGAACGGCTTGTCCTTACGGGCAGACAGGTTCACGATAGCGCGGGCGATCATTTCCTTACCGGTACCGCTACCACCACGAATCAAAACGGTAGCATCGGAAGGAGCCACCTGGCGAACCTGTTCGTACACAATCTGCATTTCGCGGCAGTTACCCACCAGTTCCGTGGGATTGCCAGACAACATGTCACGGAGTTTCTGGTTTTCTTCCAGCAAGGCGGCATGTTCAGAATGGACTTCCTGGCATTCATTGGCTGCATCACCCGTAATGTTGGCGATAATTTCCAGCAAGGCCACATCGTGGTCCAAGTCCGTGTTCACATCCACCGGACGGTCCACAGAAAGGGTTCCAATCAGCTCCTCGTCATGAATCAGGGGCACGCAAATAAAGGCCACCTGGCTATCGTAATTACGAGAGCCAGTGCGGTTCAGGAATCTGGAATCCTTGCGCAGGTCGGGAATGACATGGCTACGGCGAGTTTCAGCCACATGTCCAGTAATACCTTCACCGATATGATACTGGCCCAGCTGCTTTTCAGCTTCAGTCATGCCATGGGAGGCTTCAATCTTCAGGGTATCGCCAAAACGCAACGTGAAAGTACCGCGCAACATGCCAAGTTCTGTGTCCAGAATGGCAAGAACGTTGCTCAGCAGCTTTTCAGCGTCGCGTTCATGGATAATGGCAGCGCTGATTTTCTGGATGACAGATATTTCTGGACCGATGGGCTGTTTCATAATAGTCTCTAGGTTCGGGTCTTTTTCAGGCACTCTTGTTTTTATAAAAATTGCGGGGCCTGTCAGCAATCCTTATAAGAATCCTTTATAAAATACATTCGATTTTACATGAAATGTAAGATTTTCACAAATTCTACATAGGATTTTGCAAATTCCGTGCTAATTTTTACAATTTTTCCTTAATACGCTTCAGGGCAACCTTGGTCTGTTCGTGGTCACCGAAGGCGGTCAAGCGGAAATAACCTTCGCCGCAGGGGCCAAAGCCACTACCCGGAGTACCCACCACTTCGCAAGTGCCAAGGAGGCGATCGAAGAAGTCGAAGGACTTTTCGCCGTTTTCAAGTTTCCACCAGATGTAGGGAGCATGTTCGCCACCAAAGACGGTGTAGCCGGCAGCAGTCAATTCAGAGCGGATCATGAAAGCGGTATCCATGTAGCCCTTGATCACAGCCTTGGTCTGTTCCCAACCTACGGGGCTGTAGATGGATTCGGCAGCGCGCTGCACAACGTAGTTCACGCCGTTAAACTTGGTGCACTGACGGCGATTCCACATGGCGCGGAGCTTGCCCAGTTCGTGAGGAACGATGGTGTAGGCGCAACGGACGCCGGTAAAGCCAGCAGTCTTACTGAAGCTGCGGAACTCGATAGCGCATGTGCGGGCACCGGGGATTTCGTAAATGGAGTGAGGCAGGGATTCATCCTGGATGTAGCAGTTGTAAGCACCATCGAAGAGGATGATGGCACCGGTTTCGTTGGCGTAATCCACGAACTTCTGGAGAGTTTCGCGGGAAAGAACGGTACCGGTGGGGTTATTGGGGCTGCACAGGTAAATCAGGTGAACAGGATTCTTGGGAAGGTCCGGCTGGAAGTTGTTTTCGGCGGTAGAAGCCAGGTAAGTCACTTCGGAGAAGTGGCCATCTTCCTGCATAAAGCCGGTACGGCCAGCCATCACGTTGGAATCCAGGTAAACAGGATAAACCGGATCGGGAATGGCAATCTTCACGTCGGCAGCAAAAAGTTCCTGAATGTTGGCTACGTCGCACTTGGAACCGTCACTGACGAACACATCGTCCGGATCCATTTCAACGCCGCGGGGAGTGTATTCGCCACGGATGATGGCTTCGCGCAAAAAGTCATAACCCTGTTCCGGACCGTAACCGCGGAAGGTGTTCTTGCATGCCATTTCGTCTACGGCCTTGTGCATGGCTTCGATGGCTGCGGGGATAATGGGAGTGGTCACGTCACCGATACCCAGACGGATAATGTCGGCATTGGCGTGGGTGCCCTGGTATTCCTTGATCTTCTTGGCGATAGTAGAGAAAAGGTAGCTGCCAGGAAGACGATCGTAAAATGGATTAATGATAGATTCGTTCATAATAAAAGTGGTTAGTGATTAGTGGTTAGTGGTTAGTGAACGGGCGAAGCCCTTATCTTTTTTGCGAGCACCAGCTCGCCACTCTAAAAAAGAACTGTCAACTAACCACTGTTTACTTTGTTTAAATTTCACCTTTTTGACGCATGGCGGCGAGCTAAACCTCGCCTCTGAAACATTCCTTCGCGGGGCCGGTCATCAAAACCGGGCCGCCTTCTTCGTGCTTGATGTGGAGGGTTCCGCCATCCAGGACCACGTCGGATTCCAGGCCAACGCGACCGGTGCGCTGGGCAGCCACCAGAGTGGCGCAACTGCCGGTACCGCAAGCCATGGTCACGCCACAGCCGCGTTCCCACACGCGCATACGGATCTTGCCGGGAGCCACCACCTGAGCAAATTCAATGTTGCAGCGGTCCGGGAACTGCTTATCGTGTTCCAGGACAACGCCCCAGTTTTCAAGCTGGATCTTTTCGATATCGTCTACAAAAATCACGGTATGGGGATTGCCCATAGAGACCGTTTCACCGGTAAAATCAAAGGAGCCTGCAGAGAGCTTGATGGTGCCCAGGAAATCACGGGGAGCACCCATGTCTACGCAAACCTGCATTTTTTCTAGGTCTGCGGCACTTGCTGCGGAACCCAAAATACTCGGTTTAATCAGACCGCTCTTGGTGTGCAGAACAAAAGAGGTCCCGTTGCCCAGGCCACGAGACACAATAAACTTTGCAACGCAACGGGTGGCGTTTCCGCACATGGCGGCTTCGGAACCGTCAGCATTAAAAATGCGCATTTCGAAATCTACACCATTGCCTTTCTTGTTCCAGTCGTAGCCGGCACGGACATCCTTCTCGCCCACCACATATTCTTCGGAGCTAGAAAGCGGAGTCACCACCACCACGCCATCGGCACCAATGCCAAAACGACGGTCGCACAGTTCAATCACGCGCTGGTCCAGGGCTGCACCCGGAGTCATATCAAAAGCTTCACCCGGTTCAACGAGCACGAAGTCGTTGCCGAGACCAGTCCATTTAGAGAATTTGAGAGACATAAATTGTAATCCTTATTTTCGCCCCTATTAAAGCAAAAAACGTGCCATTTTTACATTTTTGGTAAAACGAGCTAAAAACAAGAAAAACGCCGATTTTCACCGGCGTTCAAAGTTTCATGATTCGAAAGAGTTTACACAATATGTAAAATACACTCATTTCTTTTACATTTTATGTAAAAGAACAGAATAGAAAATAGACTTCATTACAAAACACAATACCGGACAATCCCAATTGTCATAATATGTCAAATAGAAGGATATATATTTAAAAAGCACCCTAACAGAGGTCCAAATGCACAAAATGTTTCCTAGAATCGTGATAGCGCTGTCCCTGTGCGTCTCTGTATCCTTTGCAGGGGACCTGATGAATCTGTTCCTGTTTGGTAGAAATACGGCAGGCTATCGATCCGCAGAAAGGCAGACCGAAGAAAATACACGCAACATTAAATATGCGATAGACGAACTAGACGACGACTTGACCGATGCCATTGAAGAAGCGTCCAATGAGGTTGTCCAGGCGGTAAAGAAAAGCAAGCTTCCAAAACACGATGCGTCACTCTTTTTCAATGGAATTTTGGAATCCTTTAACGAGCGTTATCCCTGGGAACTGCAAGGGTATGCCCACGCCATGGTCGCAACGGCAAGGCGATACAAGATGAACTTGGTAAAGCTGAACCGCATTTTGGTTGAAGACGCCATGATGGAAGGCGGTACCGCCTATACCGAGGCTGAAACAGATGCGGTCTTGTACCAGAATTTAGGTGAGCTGGGCTTTTATTCAAAGAACGGGAAATATTACCTGGATGGTGAACTCGTAAATATGGGCAATTTCTCCAAGAAAGCAAAGACAACCAAGATTTATCAAAATCCGAATTCCATTGATGTTAGGCCCAAGGCAGAAATCAAGAAACTGGATAGTTCCAAGGTTCAGGTTACGGCAAGAATCAACCTGCCGGACGGGCTGTATTCTTTTGTTGAATTTTGCAAATATGGTGGTGATTGTATACGATCTGAAAAAGCTTTCAAGGATAGTGTTTTAACGGATACGTTTTCTTACACCTCTGCGGGGCAGTATTATATAGAAGTAGGAGTGAGTGGTCTTCTATCAGGCAAGGGCGATGTTTACGGAGTTTGCGGTAAGATGGCAGGCCCTTACATGGAAAATTTGGGTGGATGGGGTAGGCTCATTTCCTACAAATCCAAAAGCGTCAATTTGAAGTGAATTGGAAAATTGGCCAGACCCGATTTAGATTATATTTAGCATAAACAACGAACAGGATTTTCCACATGATAACAGGCGAAATCAAGAACCGTATTGACGCAATCTGGGATACTTTTTGGACTGGGGGCATTACCAATTCCATTACGATCCTGGAGCAGATGACCTACCTGTTCTTTATGAAGATGCTGGATGATGCCCAGATGAAGAAGGAGGCCGCCGCCAACGCCATGGGCGCCAAGGTGAAGGAACCTGTATTCAAGGCCGGCAACTGGCACAACCCCGAAACCGACAGGGATGTTCCATACACAGACCTCCGCTGGAGCAATTTCAAGAACAAGGAAGCCGAGGCCATGTACCGCCTGGTGTCCAAGGACGTGTTCATTTTCATCAAGACGCTGAACGACGGCAAGGAATCCGCCTACAGCAGGTTCATGGACAGCGCCACCTTCCTGATTCAGAGCGCCCGAACCCTGGTAAAGATTGTCGAAGGTATCGATGGCCTAGACATGAACAACCGCGACACCATGGGTGACGTGTATGAGTATGTCTTGGGCAAGATGGCAGCCAGCGGCAACAACGGACAGTTCCGTACTCCCCGCCACATCATCCGCATGATGGTTGACATGATGGAGCCGAACCTGGACGATACGGTATGCGACCCGGCCATGGGTTCTGCGGGCTTTATCGTTGAAGCCGCGAAGTTCGTGCAGGAACA
Organism: Fibrobacter sp. UWH1; assembly: GCF_002210365.1. NCBI lineage: Bacteria > Pseudomonadati > Fibrobacterota > Fibrobacteria > Fibrobacterales > Fibrobacteraceae > Fibrobacter > Fibrobacter sp. UWH1. The sequence continues at coordinate 25,790 of NZ_MWQG01000002.1, read as the reverse complement.
CCATAAGAAGGATTTGCTGAAAAAGGATAAGTCTGACCATTACCGCAACGAAATGTTCCATGGCTTTGACACGGACCAGACCATGCTCCGCATTGGCGCCATGAACCTGATGCTGCACGGTGCCGACAATCCGGACATTGCGTATCGCGACAGTCTTAGCACCGACAATACCGACGAGAACCGGTATTCCCTGTGCCTTGCCAACCCTCCGTTTGCAGGGTCGCTCGACTACGAGTCCATCAACAAGAACCTGCTCGCCATTACCAAGACCAAGAAAACGGAGTTGCTGTTCTTGGCGTTGTTCGTGCGAATGCTTCGCCTGGGCGGACGCTGCGCCTCCATTGTGCCCGATGGTGTACTGTTCGGCAACAGTTCGGGCCACAAGGCCATACGCAAGGAACTTATCGAGAATCAGCGTTTGCAGGCAGTCATCAGTATGCCCAGCGGCGTGTTCCAGCCGTATAGCGGTGTTTCAACTGCGATTCTCGTTTTCACCAAGACCAATGCAGGCGGCACTGACAAGGTTTGGTTCTACGACATGAAGGCCGACGGCTACACCCTGGACCAGAAGCGCACGGAATGTGCCGAGAACGACATCCCTGACATTATTGCCCGTTGGAAGAACCTGGATGCCGAAACGGACCGCACTCGCAAGGATCAGTCCTTTTTTGTTCCTGTGGATGAGATTGTTGCCAATGACTACGACCTGTCCATCAACAAGTACAAGGAAGTGGAGAAGGTCAAGGTGGAGTACGAGAACCCAAAGGTCGTATTCAAACGTATTCAGAAATTGCAGGGCGAGATTAACGCCGCCATGGATGAATTCCGCGAGAAGTTCCTGTAGGGCGGTGCTGTATGAAGCAAAAGTGGATTGTTAAGCGAATAGAGGACATTTGTGAGAAAGCGTCCTCTAATATAGCGCAAAATAAGCTTGAAGGGATTACTGGAGATTATCCGGTCTTTGGGGCAAGCGGCTTCGTGCAAAATGCCGACTTTTATCATAGGGACTCGGAATATATCGGCATTGTGAAAGACGGCTCCGGTGTTGGAAGGGTCAATTTGTATCCTGCGTACTCCTCTCTGTTAGGTACGATGCAGTATGTTCTGCCGAAGAACGGAAATGATATTCGCTATATTGCATACGCGTTGAAAAGTTTGAACCTGGCTTCGTTTGCGTCCGGTGTGGCTATTCCTCACATTTACTTTAAGGACTACGGCAAGTGCGAATTGCCGGTACCGCCGAAGGATGAGCAGGAGCGGATTGTGGCGGAGTTGGATTTGCTGAATGGTGTGCTGGAGAAACAGAAGGCCCAGCTGAAGGAATTGGATACCTTGGCTCAGTCCATTTTCTACGATATGTTCGGCGACCCCATCGAAAATTCCAAAGGCTGGGAGGAAAGAAAACTTGGAGATGTGTCAAGATCTATAACTGATGGAGACCATATGCCTCCTCCCAAATCGAAGTCTGGTATTCCGTTTATAACCATATCTGATGTGGATAAAGACAGCAGATCGATAGATTTTTCTTCAACCTATTATGTTCCGCAAGAATACTACGATAAGATAAAAGAGAATAGAAAAGCCGAAGTCGGAGATGTCTTATATACCGTTACGGGTTCCTATGGGATACCGATTCTCGTTAAAGAAAATCGTATTTTTTGTTTTCAACGACATATTGCGCTAATTAAACTAGGACCAGATTTGGTTGCACAGTTTTTATGTTATTGGGCCTTGTGCGCTTCTGTAAAAGCTGAGGCAGATAAGGTTGCTACAGGAATTGCTCAAAAAACCGTGGGACTAAATTCCATTCGTAATTTTTCCATAATCCTCCCGCCCCTTTCTCTGCAGCAAGTCTTCGCCGACAAGATTGCCTCTATCGAGAAGCAGAAGGCCTCCATCAACCAGTCCATCGCCGAGACGCAGAAACTCTTGGACTACACCATGGACAAATACTTCGGGTAAGGTTGTTAAGACTTGTTCACTTGACTTTTTATATTTTTTTTGTATATTCTTTATATAAGAGTTAGGTAGTACGGCCTTTTTGCTGTATGTTGGATTTTATTCCGCCTGACTCTCTTTTTTTTGAAGGAGGGGGTATGTATCTGCTTTACATAGATGACTCTGGACTTTCAACGGATAAAAATTGTAAGCACTGTGTATTGGCAGGTTTGGCTATTCGCGACACGAAAACATTCTTTGTCCAACAAGATATAGAGCGAATATTGGATAAATATCCCAATTGTAAAAATTTGGAATTACACGGAACATGCATGAGAACGGGAAAAGGTGAATGGCGTCGTATTCCAAAGGAAACCAGAGAAAATTTACTTAAAGAAATTTTGCAATATATAGCAGGTCACTATCCATCTTACTTTATTCTTTTTGGTGCTGTCTTAAACAAAAATGTTGATTTAAAAGTTCCGTATGATGAAGAACTTTTCACCCAGGTGACAAGCCGCTTTGACAAGTTTCTAAAAAGGCGCTTTGCAAGGAATAAGGTTCCTGAACGGGGAATTGCCATATTTGACAAGTCTACATCGGAACAAAAATTTCAGCAGTGGTCGCAAGTTTTTCAAATTGAAGGAGATCATTGGGGTAACACATTGTGCAACTTTGCGGAGGTTCCTCTATTCCTTGATTCCAAGATGTCAAAGTTGATTCAGATTGCCGATATAATCGCTTATGCTGTTTATCGAAAATTTGAATTTGAAGATGACTCATATTATTCAATTATCAAAGGGTGCTTTGACAAAGACAATGGTCAAGATTACGGATTATATGTGAAAACAACTTGAAATTACAGGAAAACTTTTCAGATAGAAAGTATCCTGTATCAATTTGATTTAGTTCACGTATTTGGTAATTTTTATTATATTCATCGTATGGACCAGCCTGCAAAAGTTTCAGACCAGCTTCAGTTTGCTGTTATCGCCATAGAAACCGCCGCTAAAAAGCTCGGAGTAAGTACCACGGCACTGACAGCCCGATTGCAAAAGTACGACCTTATCGAAGGCCGTCTTTGGAGATTTTACGACATGCTCCATACCCAGAGCCGCGACTATGTCGCTGACGATCTCATAGAATCCCTAGAAGCCCGAGAGTCAAAAGCAGGTTCTCTATGATCACTGTTTTCCACGGTTCAAATATTGAGGTGTCAAAACCGCTTGTCTCTCTCGGTCGTGCAAACCTGGATTTTGGCAAGGCTTTTTACACAACGGACATTAAAGATCAGGCTGAGAACTGGTCTAAAATCATTTTCACGCGAAAGGAATCTGGAACTCCGATTGTTTCTGTGTATTCCCTTGATATTGAATCTGTAAAAAAGAACTTCCGCTATTTGCGTTTTGAAGAATACAATCAAGCCTGGTTGGATTTTGTAGTTGACAACAGAAAAGGTGGCGGTTCATACAGGTCTTTTGACATCGTAGAAGGCGGAGTTGCCAACGACAAGGTCATTGACACCGTCGAAGCCTATATGGATGGAATCATATCCGCTGATTTTGCTCTTGGTCAGTTGCGCTATCACAAGCCGAACAACCAAATTGCTATTATAAATCAAGAAATTATTGAACAATATTTGAATTTCATTAGGTCATACTCTCTATGAAAGACTATACATTGCAGCACAAAATCGCAAGAGTTATAGCAGAACTTGCTGTTCGTTTGAATGTAAGTCAATCGCAGGCCCTTCTTATTTTTTATGAAAGCAAGGTCTGCATGCAGCTGCACAATCCCGAAACAGGTTTGCAGCTCATGAGCGACAGGTATATCGTTGACGAATTCATGATGCAATAATGTTACTGAATTTTTTCCGCCAATATGGAGGAGGTTTGTTATGGCCGATTACGTTATTGATAGGGATGGACTTGTGGTTCCTGAACCTGAAAAAGAAATTGAACAACGTAATGACGATTCTACAGTTGGTATTGGCAATTTAGAAGAATCTGCACTCAGATTGAATTTGGTTGGGTATGTTGCTTCTAGGGCTGCGCTAGGCGTACTCGGGATGCCTACTGCAATGGAAATTGACAGGTGGAAAGAAAAGAAACTGCGTGAAAACGCCGTAGCAAAAGCGTTAAATGAAAAAACATGTAATGAACTGGCTCCTGTATATTCTAATGAGTTTAGTTATGACCGAAAGCTCAAAGTTTGTTCGGATGAGGCCCAGTCTCTCGCTTCGAGTTTATTGCAAGCGGCAGTGAGTCAAGGGCTTGTAGCAGAATCCTTTTCTGGATTATTGCGATGTAATATTGATATTTCAAAGTTGGCACATTCGAAAGACGGCTTTTTACGTGGTTTCACTATGTCTGAGGGGCGCATAGCGGAACAGGCAAAGTTTACAGAAGTATCATCTATTTGTACGCCAATGCTAGTGTTTCAGGTGGCGTCATTTGTAACAGGGCAGTATTACCAGCATATCATCACCACCCAGCTAAACAGTATATCAAAGAGGGTAGATCAAATTCTTGACTTAATGGAAGAAGGTGATAAAGCAAAGATTACTAATGCTTTTTCCGATCTGTCTGTATTATCTATGGCCAATAGGCCGTCTATGGAAGATTCTATTGCGCTAAGGGAGCTTAACCGCATAGCTGGTGAATTGCGAGACAAATACAAGGCCATCACTTTAAATTGTTCGCTGGAAGAAGTTAGCCGTAGTTGGATTCGCGATAAGAACGAGGCTGAGGATTGGGTCAAAGCTCTTGATGACTCGCGTTTTCTGAAGTATATGGAATTGGCTTTTGATGCTGAATACCTCTTTTATTCAACATCTGTTATGTTGATCAAGTGGGAACTTGCAAAAGATGAACCAGACTATGGTAAGGTTGAAGGTTGGTCCAAGCGTATTGATAATAATTTCATGGCTTCGTACGAACCGAAGTATCATGAAGTGAAGACTATCGTATGTGAAAACCTTAGATTGTTGGCGTCATCTGCTATTAGTGGCGCAGATGATGTCAGAGCGATGTATAGCGATGTTAAAAGTCGCTTTATATCGTATGAACAAAGTGTTGTTCCTGTATTGTCTGAATTGTCTCCGACCTATTTCATTCAATACCATAATGGTCAGCCTTTGCTATGTGAGTAGAGCCCATGAAGAATTTCGACTACTTGCAGACATGTGAATTGATTCGTTTGCACAATCTCTGTGCCGCAGCAGAAGATAATCAGGTCAATCATCCGGACCTTAGCGCCATTAACGCCAGGCGTGCTTTGGAATATGTGGTCAAATCCATTTATGCCATGAAACAGGTGGCTTTCTCGGAACGGACATCCCTGTTTGAACTTATCGACGGTGAAGCGTTCAGGACCTTCATTAACGATGAAAAAGTAATGCGGGCCGTGCATTATGTTCGTAAAGTTGGCAATGCGGGAACCCACGAGGGCAGCGTCAGCAAAAAGGAATCCTTCTTTTGCCTGCTGAATCTTTATAATGTAGTTGCATCGGTCCTCATCAAGTTGCAAGTTGTCAAGTCCGTTGCCGTTTTTGACAAGGCTTTAATCCCGGATTCAAAGTTTGCGCCCGCAATCGAAGTTCCCAAAATAGAAGTCAAGGCTGACGATCCTCTCGTTGCAAATGTTGATAAGGAATCTGTTTCTAGCGAAGTTGCTGTTCCCGAAATGGAAATGCCTAGCGACATTTCCGAAGCCGAGACCCGCAAGCTCTACATCGACTTGATGCTCAGGGAAGCAGGCTGGAATGTGTTGGATGTAGAGGGTACCGTAAAGCCGTCTAAGGCCTGCATCGAAGTCGAAGTTGAAGGCATGCCCAATGAGCATGGCATCGGTTATGCCGATTATGTCTTGTTCGGCGCCAACGGCCTGCCCCTGGCCGTCGTAGAAGCCAAGAAGACTTCCGTATCTCCGCTGAAAGGAAAACACCAGGCAGAACTGTATGCAGACTGCCTAGAAAAACGCTACGGGGTGCGTCCGGTAATTTATTACACCAACGGTTTCGAAACCAACGTTATAGACGGCCTTGGCTATCCTCCACGCCGCCTTTATGGTTTCCATTCCGAAGACGATCTTGTTCGCCTCATACAAAAGCGTGGCCGCAAGGATATTAGCGACTTTTCCGTGAATCCGAACATTACCGACCGCCACTATCAAAAAATGGCAATCAAGTCTGTTTGCGAGTGGTACAATCAAAAGCACCGCCGCGGTCTTCTGGTAATGGCAACCGGTACCGGCAAGACACGCGTTTCCATTTCCATGGTTGACGTTCTCATGCGAAACGACTGGGTGAAGAACGTGCTGTTCTTGGCAGACCGAACTTCACTTGTTACCCAAGCCAAGAAGAATTTTGCGAAACTCTTGCCGAACGCCACCATTACCGTATTGAGCGACCAGAGCAACAAGGCCGGTATCGATCCAAACGCCCGTATCGTTTTCAGTACTTACCAGACCATGATCAACTATATCGACTCCGAAGACAAGCCGTTCTCCGTTGGCCGATTTGACCTGGTCATTATTGACGAAGCCCACCGCAGTGTCTTCGGTAAATATGGAGCCATTTTCAATTACTTTGACAGTCTGCTGCTGGGTCTTACCGCAACGCCTCGTAACGAAGTGGACAAGAGCACATACGACTTGTTTGGAATGGAAGACGGTGCGCCGAATTTCGCTTACGAACTGGAAGATGCCGTGGCCGACGGATTTCTGGTGAATTACCGGGGCTTCAAGCGCGGTTCCATGATTCTTAAAGACGGCATAAAGTACAGCAGCCTCTCTGCCCAGGAAAAGGATCAGCTGGAAAAGGTGTGGGACTATGAAGAGACCTTGCAGGAACTGAACTCCGGTGCCAATGTGCGTGGCCGAGATATTCGCAGTGACGAAATTTTCAAGTACATCTATAACGAGGATACCATTGATTTGGTTCTCCAGGACCTTATGGAAAACGGCTTGAAGGTTCAGAGCGGGGAACGCATCGGCAAGTCCATCATCTTCGCTTACAACCACAAGCACGCAGAGCTGATCGTAGAACGATTTAATTTGATGTATCCGACATACGGTTCCGAATTCTGCGCCCTTATCGACAATTACGTCACTTACTCTCAAGACCTGATCGACAAGATGGAAGTTCGCGATAAGGACCCACAGATAGCCGTATCTGTAGATATGCTGGATACCGGCATCGACATTCCCGATGTCTTGAACCTGGTGTTTTTCAAGGTTGTAAAATCCAAGATCAAGTTTATGCAGATGATTGGACGCGGCACCCGCCTTTCTCAGGACATTTTCGGACCCGGCAAGGACAAGGAATGTTTTTACATCTTTGACTGGTGCCGTAACTTTGAGTTCTTCGAAAAGAATCCCGACGGTAATGTTGTTAAGCAGAATGTATCCCTTACGGAGCATCTGTTTGGCCTCCGTGCAGAAATTGCGTTCTACCTGCAACATCAGAAGTATCAAGAAGACGAGTTCTGCAAGGAACTCCATGACGAACTGAAGACCGTCATGAAAAATCAGGTTGGCGTTCTTTCGGATAGCCACATTTCCGTTCGCCACCGTTGGGATGCCGTAAGCCATTTCAAGAACGATGAGGCTTGGGTTTGTTTGACCGCAGCCAATGTGGAGACCCTTAAGTGCGATATAGCTCCGCTACTGTCCCGCAACACCCAGGACGAGAACGCCAAGAAGTTTGATGTGCTGGTGCTCGCCATTGAACTGGGCTATGTGAACAGTGAATTTAATGCTAGCAAGCCCATTGTTCATGTACAGAAGCTGGCAGAACGCCTCATGACTAAGGCGTCCATTCCGCAAGTGGTTGCCAAAATGGACACCATCAAGGAGGTAGTAAATCCTGTCGCATGGGAAAATCTTTCCCTTTGCTGGCTGGAAAAAGTGCGTCTGGAACTTCGCGACCTCATCAAGTTCCTCGTAGGTGACGGCGGAAAAACCTTTACCCTGGATATCGGGGATGTTTTAGTCGATGACGGCGAAAGTACCGGTGTGCAGACACAGGTAACATACAAGCAGCGCGTTATGGACTACTTGGCCTCAAAGGACAATAATCCGGTCCTGCGCAAGATTTACAACTTGGAACAGCTCTCCAATGACGACATCATCGAGCTAGAGCGAGTCATGTGGAAGGAATTGGGTTCCAAGGAAGACTACGAAAAGTTTTCCGAGGGCATGGCGGGTAGCGAGAATGTTGCTATCCTTATCCGCTCGCTTATCGGTGTCGATCGAGGTGTTGCTCTAGAACGATTCAACAAGTTTTTGTCAGGCAGCCAACTCAACTCTGATCAGGAAGAATTCCTGATGGATGTCATTTCGTATGTCTGCGAGAACGGGGATATTACCACGGATATCGTTGTGAATGAAGACCCCTTCGGAGAGGTTGTCCTAGAGATTTTTGAGGACAAGATGATTCCGTTAACTCATTATGTGAATGAAGTTCACGGAGTGGTAAATCCAGGAATGCAAGGATAGAATATTTTCCCTATGAAATACGCAGTAATCACAGGCGCCAGCTCGGGCATCGGCGCGGAATTCGCAAAGGATTTGTCTGCCCGCGGTTATAGTCTTATTCTTGTAGCTCGCCGTGAGGATCGATTGCGCGCACTGGCCTCCGAATTAGGTACCCCCGCAGAAGTTTTCACTGCAGACCTTTCCAGCCAAAGCGAATGCGAACGCCTGGGAGAATTCCTGGAGAAATTCGACGTGGGCGTGTTCATCAACAACGCAGGCTTCGGCGACTGCGGCGCCTTCGCCGAAACAGACCTGAACAAGGAACTGCGCATGATCAACGTGAACGTGATTGCGCTGCATCTGCTTTCGAAATTGGCGGTCCGCATTCTGGCCAAGAACGGCGGCCACCTCTTGAACGTAGGCTCCAGCGCAGGCCTGATGCCTTCCGGCCCCTACATGGCCACCTACTACGCCACCAAGGCCTACGTGGTCAGCCTCACCCAGGCCATCGCCATGGAACTTCAGGAATCAAGGTCTAACGTATCCGCCAGCGTTCTCTGCCCGGGCCCCGTAAAGACGGAATTCAACGACGTGGCCAACGTACAGTTCGCCCTGCCGGGAATCTCCCCCAAGTTCTGCGCCAGTTACGCCCTCAAGCAGATGTTCAAGAAGAAGACCATCATCGTTCCCAGCCACTTCATGAAACTTGCCACCATAGCAGGAAAACTCCTCCCCCGCTACGTCGCCTCTAAGGTGGCCGGCACCCAGCAGAAAAAGAAGTTGGGCAAGGCATAAAACGCCAGACATCCAAAAGATTTCTAAAAAAACAAAATCCAGCCTCCCGAAGGAGACTGGATTTTTTTGGGGGTTAGGAGGATCCTTTGATTCGCTTTTTCAGCGATATTCATCTTTACAGGAAATAAGATACAAACTTTTTGGTGGGTGAGTCAGATAACAAAAAATCAAACTATTAAAAGTGTGTTAAGTGATACATTCTAGACCTTTTTTTTTTAATCAAAATGGAACGTTTAATCCCAAAAAAACATTCCACGCCGGACTATAAAAAATGGGCCGCCAGCAGTTTTACCCACCAGCGACCCGTGTTGTTACACAAGGAACTCTATTAGCGTAAAGCGGAAAGTTTAAAGCGTAAAGACATTACCCTTTATCCTTTAACCTTTATCCTATAAGCTCTTGACCTTAGCCTTTGCGTCGGCCATGGCTCTTACAACCAGGCTAGCTCCGTTAGCGCAGTCACCTACAGCGTAGATGTTGCGGGACGGATCCTGAATGATTGCAGTACGCGGAGTCAATTCAAGGCCCAGGTCCTTCACAATACCTTCAGCCGGAACGCCGGTAAAGCCCATAGCCAGAACCACCAAATCAGCGTCAATGATTTCTGTAGAATTGGGAACTTCATTAGGCTTGATGGGACGACCGTTGGGAGCCATTTCCCATTCAACCTTCACGGCTTCCACGCCAGCCACCTTGCCGTCCTTCACAATGAACTGCTTGGAAGACACATTCCAGCGACGTTCGCCACCTTCGTGGTGAGCATAGCTGGTGCGCAGCATGTACGGCCAATCCGGCCACGGAGTAGACGGGGAACGGCCTTCAGGGGGCTGAGGCATAAATTCCACCTGGAGAACGCTCTTGCAGCCTTCACGGAGGGATTTGCCCACGCAGTCGTTACCGGTGTCGCCACCGCCAATGATCAAGACCTTCTTGCCCTTGGCATTATACTTTTCACCTTCACCATGAAGGAAGTCCAGAGCCAGGTAGATACCTTCTGCATCGCGTCCAGGAATGTTCAAATCGCGAGCGTTGGGAGTACCGATAGCCAGGAACAGGTAATCGAAATTCTTGCGGATGTATTCAGCAGAAATGTCCTTGCCGATTTCGCAATTGCAGACAAACTTGATGCCAGCCTTTTCCATGAGGGCAACACGACGGTCGATGACTTCCTTTTCCAGCTTCCAGTTAGGAATGCCGTAACGGAGGAGGCCGCCAACCTTGGGCTTCTTTTCGTAGACGGTTACTGCGTAACCCTTGCGGCGGAGGCTTTCTGCAGCAAAGAGGCCTGCAGGACCAGAACCGATCACAGCCACAGTCTTGCCGTTGGGAGCAGCTTCGGGCAGTTCCACCCAGCCTTCCTTGAAGGCGGTTTCGATCATAAACTTTTCCACCTGGCGAACCATGACGGCGTCATCGTTCAATTGGCGGGTGCAACTTGCTTCGCAGAGGGCGGGGCAAACACGGCCCGTGAATTCCGGGAAGAAAGCGGTCTTGCTGATAATGTCGTAGCCCTTGCGGATGTCGCCTGCAGCTACGGCGGTATTAAATTCGGGAATCAGGTTACCCAGAGGGCAGCCTGCACCATGGCAGAAAGGGATGCCGCAATCAGCACAGCGGCCTGCCTGTGCCTTAATTTCTTCTTCTGTGAAGAGGCGTTCAACTTCCTTCAAGTCCTTAACGCGTTCTTCTACGGGGCGGTACACGTCCTGGATTCTCTGTACTAATGCCATATAATGTTCCTTATTTAGCGTAAAGCGGAAAGGTTAAAGGTTAAAGTAGTGTAAAGCGGAAAGTTCTATTTAGCGTAAAGCGGAAAGTTTAAAGGTTAAAGAAACTCCTTCAACCTTTAAACTTTATCCTATAAGCTTTAAACTACAACTTGGCAAGAGCGTTGCGGTATTCCACCGGGAAGACCTTCACGAACTTCGGACGAGAGTTGTTCCAGTCTTCGAGAATGCGCTTACCCTTTTCAGAGCCGGTAGCTTCCACATGCTGCTTGATGATGTCCAGCAATTCGGTTTCGCTTTCGGTACCCGGAAGAACGCTTTCCAAGTCAACGGAATCCACGTTGCAGCTCAAGTCGAAGTGACCGGTTTCGTCATAGACGTAAGCGAAGCCACCAGTCATACCTGCTGCGAAGTTCACGCCTACACGACCCAGCACAACCACGCGGCCACCAGTCATGTATTCGCAACCATGGTCACCCACGCCTTCGGTAACGAGAAGCATACCGGAGTTACGGATACCAAAGCGTTCGCCAGCAAGACCGTTGATGAACACCTTACCGCTAGTACCACCGTAGCCGATCACGTTACCGGCGATAACGTTGTCTTCAGCCTTGAAGGTTGCGTTCTTGGACGGGCGAACGATGATCTTACCACCGCTAAGGCCCTTGCCCATAAAGTCGTTGACTTCACCTTCGATATCGAGGGTTACACCCGGTGCGAGGAAGGCGCCAAAGCTCTGGCCAGCCACACCCTGCAGGTGAACCTTGATGGTATCTTCCGGCAGGCCCTTTGCACCAAAGTGTTCAGCCACTTCACCAGAAAGTTCAGTACCCACGGTACGGTCCACGTTGTGTATCATGGCGGAAATTTCTACCGGTTTGCCGGTCTTCAGGGTATCCTGTACGAAAGGCAGGAGTTCGCGACGGTCGAAGTTCACCAGTTCTTCAGGAACGAAGTTCGGGTCGTGTTTCTTGATCTGCTCCTTACCGTTGCCTGCATCCACAGAAGCGAAGATCTTGCTGAAGTCCAGCTTCTTTGCCTTGTAGAATTCAATTGCAGAATTCATGTCAAGGAGATCGTTACGGCCGCAGGCTTCGTCCAAGCTCTTGAGGCCAAGGCTTGCGAGAATTTCACGAACTTCGTCAGCGATGAAGAACAGGAAGTTTTCAACGTATTCCGGCTTGCCCTTGAAGTGCTTACGGAGTTCCGGATCCTGGGTTGCGAGACCCATGGGGCACTGGTTGGTATGGCACTTACGGTCCATAATACAGCCAAGGCTTGCCAACAGGTTGGTTGCAAAACCGAATTCTTCTGCACCAAGGAGGGCAGCGATCACAACGTCACGACCAGTCTTCAACTGACCATCCACCTGGAGCTTGACGCGGCCGCGGAGGTCGTTAAGAACGAGGGTCTGTTCAGCTTCGGCAATACCCAATTCCCAAGGAAGACCGGCATGCTTGATAGAAGTCAGCGGAGATGCACCGGTACCGCCATCGTGGCCGGAGATAAGGACCACGTCAGCATGAGCCTTGGCAACACCTGCAGCAACCGTACCCACACCCACTTCAGAAACCAACTTCACAGAAACGCGAGCCTTGGGGTTGGAGTTACGGAGGTCATAGATCAACTGAGCCAAGTCTTCGATAGAGTAAATATCGTGATGCGGCGGAGGAGAAATGAGGGACACATTCGGGATGGAGTGACGGATGCGAGCCACAAATTCGTTCACCTTGTGGGCAGGCAGCTGGCCACCTTCACCGGGCTTTGCACCCTGAGCCATCTTGATCTGCAAATCCTTTGCCTTGCGGAGGTAATCGATGGTCACACCGAAACGACCAGAAGCGATCTGACGGATAGCGCTGCTACGGATATCGCCGTTAGGAGCCGGAGTATCGCGATCCGGATCTTCACCACCTTCACCGCAGTTGCTCATGGCACCGTTACGGTTCATAGCAATAGCGATAGCTTCGTGAGCTTCCGGGCTCAAGGAACCAAGGCTCATTGCGCCAGCAACAAAGTGTTTGATGATAGATTCGCGGGATTCCACTTCGGAAATATCGATGGGAGTAGTTTCCTTGAACTTGAAGAGACCGCGGAGAGTTGCCAAGCGCTGTGACTGATCGTCAACGAGCTTGGAGTAAGTCTTGAACTTGGAGTAGTCACCCAGCTGAACAGCCTGACGGAATGCGCCCAGAGACTGGGGGGTCCACAAGTGCATTTCGCCATCCTTGCGGAACTTGTACTGACCACCTTCCTTCAGGATCGGGCTAGCGTCCTTCAGGGAAATGTTGTTGCGCTGTTCCACTTCCTGGGCGATTTCAGCAAGACCGATACCTTCGATGCGGCTTGCAGTACCCGGGAGGAATTTTTCGATAATTTCGTGGTTCAGACCAACAGCTTCAAAGATCTGTGCGCTACGGTAGCTACGGAGAGTTGAGATACCCATCTTGGACATGATCTTCAGAAGACCCTTGTCCACAGCCTTCACGTAGTTGGCAGCGGCGGTGACAGGACCCACATCCAGTTCGCCGGTGTGGCACATGTTGGTGATGCTCTGGAATGCCAGATACGGGTTGATGACGGTTGCGCCGTAGCCCAGGAGGAGTGCAAAGTGCATGACTTCGCGAACTTCACCGGACTGGACGATCAAACCGATTTCCGGACGGACACCTGCTTCAACCAAGGTACGGTTTACAGCTGCGGTTGCCAGGAGAGACGGCATGGGAACATAGCCCCAATCCACGTTCTTATCAGAAAGAACGATAATGTTGAAACCTTCCTGAACAGCGCGGACAGCGTCGCCAGCCAGGTTCTGCAAGGCTGCTTCAAGAACTTCGCCGTTACCACCCATGGGGAACTGCATCTTGAGCACCTTGGCCTTGAAGCTCTTATCGCCAATGTTTTCGAAGTGCTTGATTTCGTCTTCAGTAACAATGGGACGAGGAATCTTAATGAGGTGAGCCTGTTCCGGAGTTTCTTCCAGAATGTTACCATGGTTACCGATGTAAGTGGTAAGACTCATGACCAGTTCTTCACGGATCGGGTCGATAGGCGGATTGGTGACCTGAGCGAAGAGCTGCTTGAAGTAGTTGAACAGGGGCTGGGGCTTATCGGAAAGGACAGCCAGAGCAGCGTCGTTACCCATAGAACCGATAGGTTCCTGACCATTCTTGGCCATGGGCTGCAAAATGACACTCAGATCTTCGGCAGAGTAGCCGAAACGCTTCTGCTGGATCAGCAAATCATCAGGTACGTCAGACGGATTAATTTCGCTGAAGAGGCCACGGACGCTCATCTTGTTTTCAGCAACCCAACGACGGTAGGGCTTGCTACGAGCAACAAAGGCCTTCATTTCGGCATTCTTCAAGATACGATGGTTTTCGATATCCAGGTAGATAATTTCACCGGGTTTCAGACGGCCCTTTTCTTCTACTTCGTCATCGTTAATATCGAGAACGCCAGTTTCGGAAGCCATCACGAAGAGGCCATCCTTGCAGAGGGTATAACGTGCGGGACGAAGACCGTTACGGTCCAGGATTGCACCTGCGTTTACACCGTCAGAGAATGCGACTGCAGCGGGACCATCCCACGGTTCCATGAGCATGGATTCATATTCGAAGAAGCCACGGACGTCGCGGCCCATATAATGCTTAGCACCCCAAGCCTGCGGCATCATCATGAGGATAGCGTGCGGGAGGCTACGGCCTGCAGCCACCAGCAATTCAAACATGTTATCGAGGCTAGCGGAGTCACTCTGGCCGCCGGCAATCAGCGGCAAGCACTTCTGGAGATCGTCGCCAATGCGTTCGCTCTTCAGGTGGGGTTCACGAGCCTTCAGGCTGTTCAAGTTACCGCGGAGGGTATTGATTTCACCGTTGTGAGCCAGGTAGCGGAACGGATGAGCCAGAGGCCAGGTGGGGAAAGTATTGGTGGAGTAGCGCTGATGAACGAGAGCGATGGGGCTTTCGAAATCAACGTCATTCAGATCCTTATAGAAGGCTTCGATCTGAATAGCAAGGAGAAGACCCTTATAAACGATAGTCTTGCTGGAGCAGGAGCAGATGTACAGGCTTTCGCAGGCCTTTTCAATCTGACGGCGCAGCACAAAGAGCTTGATTTCAGCATTTTCCGGCTTGGAAGCGTCGAAAATGTACTGACGGATATGGGGAAGAGTTTCGCGAGCGGTACGACCAATAGCGTTGGGGTCTACCGGAACTTCACGAACATGGAGAACAGGGCAACCTTCGGCTGCAGCAAGTTCCTTAATCTTTTCGTCGTAGGAATCAGCGGCAACGGAGTTGTCTACAAAAACCATGGCCACACCGTACTTTTCAGGAAGGTCGCTGTAGATTTTCTTGAAGAACTTGTGGGGCATAGAAAGCAAAAGGCCAGCGCCATCACCCGTTTCCGGGTCGCCACCAGCCGCACCACGATGCATCAAACGCTTCAGAACAGTAATGCCCTGAAGCACAATCTGGTGCGATGCCACATTATTGATATTGGCTACGAGACCCACGCCGCAGGCGTCATGTTCGTTAGCCGGATTATAAAGAGCTTGAGCTTTCATTGTATTATTCCTTGTGTTTTATTTTTTCCGCGGCTTTATTGCAAAATGCGTGCCAAAATTTTTAAATCCCACACAAGAAACGAACAAAAATTGAAAATCTTTACATTTTTGGAAAAACCTTTAATTTTTTAATGAAATAAAAAGGTTTGCAGTCCTTTTCGCTTTAATTCCACCCCAAAGGCGATTACGCATTTTGTAAAAACACGATTTAATTTTACGTAGAATGTAAAAATCTTCTAAATTTGATCAAAAACGGCAGTAAACGCAAAACGACCAACAAGAAAAAGAGCGGGTCGAAAGTCCCGCCCCATACCAGAGAACCTAGAGCACCCCCTTTCACGGCACAGTTTATTTCATTTTCTGTAAAGACACGAATCAAAAGCTCTAAACGATTCCTTAGTTCATAAAGTACCCGTACTATCTTATATATCCTAAAAACAAGCTATTTCCGCCACTTTTTCCAAATCCGTAAAAGTTGGCACGGCTTTTGCATAATGGACGCCGAAAACAAAACAAATAGGAGTTCATTATGAGCAACCAGTATAGAATGAATGCAATTACCGAAATTGCAGAAGCACCGGCAGCAGGCATCATGGCTGCAAGCCCGGCAAACGTTGACTTTTACGGCGAGGACGTATTCAACTCCGAAGCCATGAAGGCATACCTCCCCAAGGATGTTTGCAAGAAGCTTTTCGCTACCATCGAAAATGGCGTAGCACTTGACCCCAGCATCGCTGGCGAAGTGGCTCACGCCATGAAGAAGTGGGCAATGGACCGCGGCGCAACTCACTTTACTCACTGGTTCCAGCCCCTCACCGGCTCTACCGCAGAAAAGCACGACTCCTTCCTGGAACCGGAAGGCGACAAGGCTATCATGGCCTTCTCCGGCAAGAACCTCATCGTTGGTGAACCGGACGCATCTTCCTTCCCCTCCGGCGGCATCCGCTCTACTTTCGAAGCCCGCGGCTACACCGCTTGGGACCCGACCTCTCCCGCTTTCATCAAGCGTCACGGCAACGGTGCAACCCTTTGCATTCCTACCGCATTCTGCTCCTACACTGGCGAAGCTCTCGACAAGAAGACTCCGCTTCTCCGCTCCATCCAGGCTCTCCAGAAGTCCGCTGACCGCCTCATGGGCCTCTTCGGCGTCGAAAAGCAGAAGGTCACCGTCACTCTCGGTGCAGAACAGGAATATTTCCTGGTGGACAAGAAGTTCTACCTCCAGCGTCCGGACCTTTACCAGGCTGGCCGCACCCTCTTCGGTGCTGCTTCCGCTAAGCACCAGCAGATGGAAGACCATTACTTCGGTTCTATTCCGGCTCGCATCCTGAACTTCATGCACGAAGTTGAAGATCAGCTGTGGAAGCTGGGCATCCCGGCAAAGACTCGTCATAACGAAGTGGCTCCCGCACAGTTCGAACTTGCTCCGATGTTTGAAGAAGTGAACCTGGCTTGCGACCACAACATGCAGATTATGGAAGTGCTCCGCAACGTTGCCGACAAGAACGGCCTCGTCTGCCTCCTCCACGAAAAGCCGTTTGCAGGCATCAACGGTTCCGGCAAGCACAACAACTGGTCCGTGAACTACGGTAAGACCAACCTCTTGAACCCGGGTAAGGATCCTCACCAGAACGCAATCTTCCTCACCACCCTCTGCGCCGTTGTCTATGCAGTTGACACCCACGCCGACTTGCTGAGAATGTCCGTTTCTGGCGCTGGCAACGACCATCGTCTCGGTGCCAACGAAGCTCCTCCGGCAATCATCTCCATGTACCTCGGCGACCAGCTTGCTGACGTCGTCGAACAGCTGGAAAAGGGCGAACCCAAGTCCAGCAAGCAGGGCGGTGCCATGAAGCTCGGTTCCGACATCCTGCCGCCGCTCCCCCGCGACGCTACCGACCGTAACCGTACTTCTCCGTTCGCATTCACCGGCAACAAGTTCGAATTCCGTGCACCGGGTTCCAGCCAGTCCTGCTCTGAACCCAACGTTATCCTGAACACCATCGTTGCCGAAGCATTCGACATGATCGCCGACAAGATGGAAAAGGTTTCTAAGGCCAACTTCCACAAGGAACTCCAGAAGCTCCTGCAGTCCATCATCAAGGAACACAAGCGCGTTATCTTCAACGGTAACGGCTACACCGACGAATGGGTTGCTGAAGCTGAAAAGCGCGGCCTCCCCAACATCCGCACCACCATGGAAGCACTTTCCGCTCTCACCAAGAAGGAAAACGTTGCTCTCTTCAAGAAGTACGGCGTGTTCAACAAGGTGGAACTGGAATCCCGCTACGAAGTCAACCTGGAAGACTACCACAAGCGTGTTGACATCGAAGCCAAGGTCGCTTACGACATGGCCAAGAGCATCGTCCTCCCGCAGGTCATCAAGGCTTACTCCGAAGCTCTCAAGGTCAACGAAATGGCTGTGAACCAGGGTCTGGTTTCTGTCGACGCTTACGCCAAGGAACTTGGCGAAGGCTACAAGGCCCTCGTCGAAGAAATCGCAGTCATGGAAAAGGCTATCGCCGGCAAGCATCAGCTGAAGCTGGAAGCTATGGTTTCCCTCCGCAAGGTTGTGGACAAGCTGGAAGGCATCATCAGCGACGAACAGTGGCCTCTGCCCAAGTATCGTGAAATGCTTTTTATCTATTAAGATAAAAAGCATGGCCACCCGTCGAAGGTGGGTGGCCCAATGTCACTTTATTTACTAATGAACAGCGCGAGCGAAACTGCACGCACCATTAAAAATCGAACCTCATAATGAAGGCGCGGATCGAAAGATTCGCGTTTTCTTTTTTTAACATCCCCAAAAGCAATCAACATATAAACTCTTGTTATATTTATTTTGAACTTATTAGGAGTTAAAATGAACAAGAAAATCTTCAAATTGGTTGCTTCGGCAATCGCGCTCACGTTATGCGCCTGCGGTAACGATTCCACCAGCCCGGAAGACGATCCCGCCTCCAGCACCAGCGAAATTCAGTCCTCCACAAGCAAAGATCAGCCCTCGTCCAGCTCTTCCAAGGACACTTCCAGTTCTTCTAAAGAAAAATCCAGTTCTTCAGAAAAGGTTTCCAGCTCTTCCGAAGAAACTTCCAGTTCCTCTGACGAACCGGAATCTTCCTCCAGCGAAGACATTTCATCTTCTAGCGAAGAAATTTCTTCTTCCAGCGAAGACATCAGCTCTTCCAGCGAACAGCCTTTTGAAACAGGCGTCTTGATCGATACCCGCGATAATCAGACATACAAGACGGTTAAAATCGGGACCACCAACTGGATGGCCCAGAACCTGAATTACAATTTCAACGACAATTACGGCAACTCCTGTCCCAACAATGACGAAGAGAATTGCGCTAAATTCGGACGTTTCTACTCTCTGGGCACGGCCATGGACTCTTCGGCCGTCTTCAGTTCCAACGGAAGAAGATGCGGCACCGACAACTACTGCGAGGCCCAGGGTGCCATTCGCGGCATCTGCCCCAAAGGTTGGCGTTTGCCTAACAAGAACGACTTCGCCGAATTGATTGAAATCGCCGGCGGCGCAAATCAGGCCGGAATGAACCTGAAGGCAACAACCAGCTGGACACCCGACGACAATGCCTCCCCCGCCACAGACCTCCTGGGATTTTCCATGTTCGCCACAGGTTTGGCAGACCCCTACCATTACGACCACGACGCCAAGGAATTCCGCACACGTTATTACGACCAGGGAATAAAGGGAGTCATTCTTTCTAGCGATTACGAAGACAACCACGAGTTAACTGTTCTCCTTCTGCAAAACGATTCCGACAAGGCAAGCATCATCAGTCAGGATCGAGAAATCTGGACACCCGTACGCTGCGTCGAAAGCAAGGAAACCGATCAGTACTTCGACATTCCCGACCCATTCGCAGACGAGCCCTAACATTTTCGGGTCCATACAACTCAGAAATCTTTCAAAAAAAAGTAATCCTCAGCCCTTTCGGACTGAGGATTTTTCGCATCAGCAGATGGTGGTTTTAGGAGGGGGGTTAGTCCACCTGCAGAATGCTAAAGCCAAGCTTCACGTTTTCGGATGCAGAGCTGTTTCTATAGCGGGTAATGACCACCTCGATTTCGCCAGAGTTGGGAGCAACAAAATCAACCAACTCAAAGGGATTGTACGACGAAGCAGACGAAGCGATGATTGTCCCATTCTGCCTGACCACCAGGTCAATATCCTGAGGGAGTCTCTGATTATTCATCACGTACTCACCCGAAGACAGCCATGAAATAGCGGCACGGTAACGCTTGCCCTTCTGAATATTAGATTCAGTAAAACTGATTCTTCCATTTTTGTCAAAATTGGTGTTGTTCGCGCCATACCAGTACCGATTCTTGAACAAGGGAGAAGTAGTCAGCCTGTCAAGCATGGGAATGCCAGCCTTGAATGTTCTGATGCCATCATAATCATAGTCCGTATTGCCCACATCACGAGTACTTCCCACCAACATTACCGCCTTCAGCATTTCAGGATGCCATTTCAAAGACGGGTACTTAGACAACAGGAGTGCAGCCATGCCTGCCGTATAAGGGGTTGCAGCACTGGTTCCATTGAATCGGCCATTGTAAGATCCATTCTCGTCACTGTAATGAAGATCCCTGCGGAAATAGAAGTTGGTAAAGTTGGCCACTTCAGGCTTATCATTATGGGCATATCCATTTCTAGAGGAAGAATAGACCATGTACTTGTAATCGATGGGAGAAACGGCTCCAACAGCCACAGCATTCATAGATCTTGCAGGAGTCGACACATAGGAATAGCGGTAATCGTTTCCTGCAGCAACGAACTGGGCTACACCATATTCATAGATGTAGTTATCCATGATGGCGTCAGCGGAGCAATAATAGGGGTAATCGTACACATAGCCCCAAGACTGGGAACCGATATAAATAGGTACAGGATACTTATCGGGATCCTCGGGATAAATAACCTCAGCAGATCCATAAATGTGAGATTCGCCGGTAGAAGACTGCAGAACACGGGCCACACCAATTGCATGGCTAGAAACGCCGTTGGGGCAGTTATTCATCTGCGTAAAGTAATTGTGGTTTACATAGTTATCGGGAACGCAACCACCTTCGCTATAGTAAATACCCACACCCTGGCCATAGTAGCCCTTATTCCAGGCGTAAGTATCAATACCAGACTTAGTGCGGATATAGAAGTCTTCCAGATAGGTGTCTTCGCCAAAATCGAGACCATCATACTTCACGCCTTTATATTCGGAAACATAAACGTTCTCGTTCGAAGAAATTTCCTGTTCAATTTCACTTGCAGTCATGTACTCTACACGAGGGGCCTTAAACTTCCTTCTGTTCTTGCGAAGTTTCTTGCGACTGTTGTCAGCCTTTTTCTGGAACTGCGATTCGGACATTTTTACGCCGTTCAGTTCGTAGTTCTTGGAATCGGCAGAGGCGCTGTAATCAAAAGAACCCGATTCAGTTTCAAGGCTGGCATGTTCAACCATGACATCGTTGACCAAAACCTTCATTTTCTGCTGAGAAGCCACGTCGACTTCATAGGTGAGCGTGCTATTGCGGCTGCGGCCCAAAAGGTCAGATTTCACAGAAACCTTCTTAACCTTTTTAGAAGCCTTCTGGGTATCCACGAATTTCTTCACGCTCTCTCCCATGCGGGAAGGACGTTCCAAAGAAACGCGATCAACCTTTTCGTCAACAGGTTTTTCGTAAAGCAGCTGGGCCCAGGAGGCAACACCACCTGCCAGGACCAAAGCCGTAATCATCTTATTGTTCATCATTAACATCTCCTGCGCTTATACAAACTAGCGCAGAAAGGCAATTTATCAAAAATTAAACATATAACGTAAGATTTCAAAAATAATTTGCATTACAAAATCATTACGGAAAAATTACCGCTCACTAAGGTATAGCAGACGTATAAACAAGTGCCATATACACGCAGTACGAGCACAACACCAATTCTCAACACCCTCGAAAATCAGCTTTCCAAAACAGGACCGTTTTGACTTGCAAACGGGGGATTATACCACCAGTCATTATTATACAAAAACTGTAAAACACAGACTTAATTTTTCGTTTTTTGTAAAGTTAAGCTTTTACAATTCCTGCTTTAAACCCCAAAATATGCAGTTACTCTTCCTTGGCACACTTATTGCGTATATAGGCGTTGAAATTACACAAAGTGTAAACACAAGGGACGTGATGCTGGGCCTAGAACAGCACACGAAAAAGGTTTTATTATGGCATTGCAGTACAATTACAACGGAAAGACGAAATTCATTATCGTGACCGGGGGTGTCATCTCCGGACTTGGCAAAGGGGTAGCGGCAGCGTCCATCGGGGCGCTGCTTTCTGCTAGAATGAAGGTGGTTCCCGTAAAATGTGACGGCTACCTGAATACAGACCCGGGTACCATGAACCCCACCGAACACGGCGAAGTTTTCGTGTTGGACGACGGTGGCGAGTGCGATATGGACTTCGGCCACTACGAACGCTTTTTGAACGTGACCGCCAAGAAGGACTGGAGCCTCACCATGGGCCGCATCTTCAAGATGATTCTCGACAAGGAACGTCGCGGCGATTACCTGGGACATACCGTCCAGTTCATCCCCCACGTTACCGATCTGATCAAGGAACAGTTCTACCGCATCGCCGACCAGGAAAAGGCAGACGTTCTCTTGATTGAAATCGGCGGTACCGTCGGTGACTTGGAAAATCAGTTCTACATCGAAGCCGCCCGTCAGCTGAGCCACGACGTGGGCCGCACCAACGCCATGTTCGTACACCTGACTTACGTGCCTATTCCTTCTGGCGTTAACGAACAGAAGTCCAAGCCCACCCAGATGTCCGTCCATGACTTGAACCGCCTGGGTATCTATCCGGAAATCGTTATCGGCCGTTGCGAAGAATATATCAAGCCCCATCTGAAAGAAAAGATCGGTCTGTTCTGCAACCTGCCTGCAGACCACGTGATTTCTGGTGTGGACGTACAGCACGTTTACGAATGTCCGCTGGTTTATGACGCCGAAGGCATTCCCGAAATTCTCGCCAAGCGCCTGAACATTTACGCCCCGCCCAAACTGGATCAGTGGAGCAAGCTGGTGGAATCCCTGAAGCGCAATTCCGTAACGCCCCGCAAGACTTTGACGGTCGCCATCTGCGGTAAGTACATGGCTCTGGAAGATTCCTACGCTTCTGTGGTGGAATCCATCCGTCACGCTTCCGCTCACCTGGACCTGCGCGCAGACATCCGCTGGGTGGACACAGAAAAGATTGAAACAGGTGCCGTTTCCGTAGAATCCGCATTGAAAGGCGTCGACGCCGTTATCGTTCCCGGTGGCTTCGGCAGCCGCGGTATCGAAGGCAAGATCATGGTCATCCAATATGTCCGCGAAAACAAGATTCCCTTCCTGGGCATTTGCTACGGCATGCAGCTTTCCGTGGTGGAATTTGCACGCCACGTCTGCGGCATGAAGGGAGCCGGCACCGTGGAAATGGAAAGCGACACCTACCACGTGGAACATCCGGTTATCGCCTACCTGCCCGGCCAGGAACATATCAAGGATATGGGAGCCACCATGCGTCTGGGCGGTCACGACATCCTGATCAAGGAAGGCAGCAAGGCTCAAGAAATTTATGGTTCCAACGTCGCCCGCGAACGTTTCCGCCACCGCTACGAAGTGAACCCGCAGTATGTTCAGCAGATTGAACAGGGCGACCCCACTGGCGCAAACCCGCAGAAGCTTATCTTCTCAGGAAAGGCTTCCGGCGAAGACATCATGCAGATCATGGAACTGACAGACCACCCCTACTTCATGGCTTGCCAGTGCCACCCTGAACTGAAGTCTTCCCTGATTCATCCGGCCCCGCTGTTCCTGAACTTGCTGAAGGCCGCAGACGAACGCACGTAACACACTGACGTTCAATAAGTTACGCCAATAACGTAAAGATACCGCAGGTTTACCCCCCAAGTCTGCGGTACTTTTTTGATGTCCCCATATTCCAAAAAGGCCTTTCATTTTTTGTAATTAAAGCTATATTTATACAAGTTTAACCCTTGTGAAATAAGCGATTGGCTAAAATGGCAAAAAATGTAAAGATGATGAAGCGAACTGGCACCCACGGTGCTGCTTCCGCCATTCATTGTTCCGCCGTTGCTATTTCCATTATTTCCAAGACTGTTGATTTTATTAGTGCCGGACTTGTTAGTTCGGCGTTTTATTTATCCTCGCCCCGTGTCATCTTGATCGGCTCCCACCGCGTCATCCTGAGCGGAGCGAAGGATCCGGCATTTATTAGTTAAATCAAACGGAGATAAAAAATGAAGATCGAAGGTATCGATAAGGTTCTCATCATCGGCTCTGGTCCTATTGTCATTGGCCAGGCTTGCGAATTCGACTACTCTGGCACCCAGGCCTGTAAGGCACTGCGCGAACAGGGTTACAAGATCGTGCTGGTGAACTCTAACCCGGCAACCATCATGACCGACCCGGTCATGGCCGATGCAACTTACATCGAACCGCTGAACCTCGAACGCTTGGAACAGATCATTGCCAAGGAACGTCCCCAGGCATTGCTCCCGAACCTCGGCGGTCAGACTGGCTTGAACCTGTCTTCTGCCCTGAACAAGGCTGGCATTCTGGACAAGTACGGCATGAAGGTCATTGGCGTGAACCTGGACGCTATCGAACGCGGCGAAGACCGTGAAATCTTCAAGGCTACCATGCAGCAGCTGGGCATCGACACCCCGCGCTCCGGCATTTGCCACTCTGTTGAAGAAGCCGAAAAGATCGTTGCTGAAATCGGCTACCCCGTTGTGGTTCGTCCGGCATACACCATGGGTGGTGCTGGTGGCGGCTTCTGCTACAACGTTGAAGAACTCCGTACCATTTGCGGTAACGGTCTTGAACTTTCCATGACTCACCAGTGCCTCATCGAAGAATCCATTCTCGGTTGGGAAGAACTGGAAGTTGAAGTGGTTCGCGACTCCAAGAACCAGATGATCGCTATCTGCTTCATCGAAAACATTGACCCGGTGGGCGTTCATACTGGCGACTCCTTCTGCGCAGCCCCGTTCCTCACCATCGACAAGAAGCTCGAAGAAAAGCTGAAGACCGACGCCTTCAAGATTGTTGAAGCTATCGGCGTGATTGGCGGTACCAACGTTCAGTTCGCACACGACCCGAAGACTGGCCGCGTGGTGATTATCGAAATCAACCCCCGTACCTCCCGTTCTTCCGCTCTTGCTTCCAAGGCAACCGGTTTCCCCATCGCTCTGGTTTCTGCAAAGCTCGCTGCTGGCATGACTCTGGACCAGATGGACTACTGGCGCGACGGCACCCTCGAAAAGTATACTCCCAGCGGTGACTACGTTGTGCTGAAGTTTGCTCGCTGGGCATTCGAAAAGTTCCGCGGCGTTGATGACTGCCTCGGCACCCAGATGAAGGCTGTGGGCGAAGTCATGGCAATCGGTAAGACCTATAAGGAAACCCTCCAGAAGGCAATCCGCGGTCTGGAAAACGGCCGTGCAGGTCTTGGCTTTGCTAAGGACTTTAACAAGAAGACCAAGGAAGAACTTCTCGACATGATGAAGACCGCTTCTTCTGAACGTCACTTCCAGATGTACGAAGCCATCCGTAAGGGTGCAACTGACGAAGAAGTTTTCGCAGCTACTTACGAAAAGGCTTACTTCGTGCAGCAGATGCGCGAACTGGTTGAACTTGAAGAAAAGATGCTCAAGACTCCGGGTCGCATGCCTTCTGACGAACTCCTGATCCAGGCCAAGAAGGACGGCTTCGGCGATAAGTACATCGCAAAGATCCTCGGCATCCGTGAAAAGGACGTTCGTGCAAAGCGTATCGAACTTGGCATGGTTGAAGGCTGGTGCGCAGTGCCTGTTAGCGGCGTGAAGGACCAGTACTACTACTACTCTACCTACAACTGCAAGGACGAATCTACCGCCACCAACAACCCGAAGAAGATCATGATCCTGGGCGGTGGCCCGAACAGAATCGGTCAGGGTATCGAATTCGACTATTGCTGCTGCCACGCTGCAATGGCTCTCCGCGAAATGGGTTACGAAACCATCATGGTGAACTGCAACCCGGAAACCGTTTCTACCGACTACGATACTTCCGACAAGCTGTACTTCGAACCGGTTACCCTCGAAGACGTTCTCCAGATTTACAAGAAGGAACAGCCCGCTGGCGTTATCGTGCAGTTCGGTGGCCAGACTCCGCTGAACATCGCCCGCGCACTCAGCGACGAAGGCGTGAAGATTCTCGGTA